>DATING010000884.1:0-2396 GCA_035474555.1 Longimicrobium sp.
GGCCCCCCCACTGCGTGCCCACCTTGCGCGGGTCCGCGTCGAAAACGGCGCGGATGTCGAACCCCCGCGTCTCGAAGTCGCGGTAGGAGAACAGCGCCGAGCCCAGCTTGCCCGCGCCGATGAGCGCCACGCGCCACGAGCGCTGCAGCCCCAGGATGTTGCGGATGCGCTCCAGCAGCTCCTGCACGGAATAGCCCAGCCCCCGCTTGCCAAAGGAGCCGAACAGCGACAGGTCCTTGCGCACCTGCGCGCTGGTGGTGCCGCCGCGGTCCGCAAGCTCGCCGCTGGAGATGGTCTCCGCGCCGGCGGCATCGGCCTCCTGCAGCAGCCGAAGGTAGAGCGAAAGCCGGCGCACCGCCGACTCGGAGATCTTTTTCATGCAGCCCGATGGACCCTCGACCGCGGGCGGCCTTCCCTGCCGCCGCCCAGGCTTGTGAAATTCTTCACAAGATAAGCCGCGGGGCCGCCACCGTCAACGCGTCTCTCCGTCAACCGGCGCCGCCGCTCCCATTCGGACTCCGGATCGCACATCACCGTCCGCAAGACGCCGCACGCGGTACAGCCCACTTCCGCATCCCGCCCGTAGCCGCACATGAGAAACGGGGATGCGCCTCGCCTTCCGGCGCCGATCTCCGCGCGCCATCCCCTTCCAATCCGCGGCTCTCCGCAACGGATCGCGCCGATCCCGCCACCTGCCGAACCAGTTTAAGTCTGCCTCCTGCGGCAACTTAGGAGATTTGATATGCTTTACAGATGGACAAGCCGAGCGTATATATCGAGACGAGCATCGTCAGCTACCTGGCCGCGGACCCGAGCCGCCACCCGGTGACCCTGCGCAACCAGCAGCTCACCCACGCGTGGTGGGGGACGCGGCGGGATGGGTACGCGCTCTGGGCGTCGGAGCTGGTATTGCGAGAGGCCGCGAATGGCGACCCATCCGTAGCCGCGCTGCGGCTCGCGCTCCTTCAGGAGATCGGCGTCGTGGAAGTCGATGACGAGGTAACCGAGTTCGCCGGCATGCTGATGCAGGCCGTTGGCCTGCCACCGAGGGCGTACACGGATGCACTGCACATCGCACTCACTTCCATTCGCGGTATGGCATATCTGTTGACGTGGAACTGCAAGCACATCGCAAATCCAGCTCTCCGGCATCGGCTGGACCGGGCATGCAGGAAGAGCGGCTACGATCTCCCGGTTCTGTGTACCCCGTCCGATCTACTGCGAGGCTGAGATGTGGGAAGATCCGATCGTTGCGGAGGTACGGCGTACCCGAGAGAACATTCTCGCCGAGTTCAACTACGACATCCGCGCGTACGCGGCGCACATCATGGCGATCCAGGAGGAAAAAAAGCAGCGCGGATTCCGGTACGGGTCTCCGCCGGATGCTGCGTCGCGCAATCACCATCCACCCGGGGCCACACGGGCCGGCCCCGGCTCATGCGGGGAAACCCGCCTGTAGCGGAGTCACCGTCAAGCCATCAGACGAGGCAGGTGTGCGAATGGGCGTGCGAAAATTCCGAAATTCCGCCCCTCGTCTCAAACCGGCCGAAGACGAGATCATGTCCGAACTCCGCCAGATCCGGGCGGAAATGATGGAGGAGTTTGGCGGTGATCGGGACGCGCTGTACCGTTACCTGAAGACAATTGAGGCCGAGGAAGCTCGCAAAGGCAGGATTGTCGTTTCACGGCCCCCGCGCCGTCCCGAGGGATACAAGCCTGAGGCTGCGTGACCGCTTGAGTCTTGATCGCTTGATACGATCTGCCTCAGGCTACGTTCAGAGGGCTATTCGCCCACTCGGCTCCGCGTCGCGGCACGGAGGGCGCGGGCGAGGTCGATGAAGCGCTCGGGGGGGAACGACTCCGGGCGCGCCTGCAGGTCCATGTCCGCCTCCCGTCCCACCGCCTCCACCTGCTCCACCGTCAGCCCGTAGGCATCGCGCAGGATGCGCTGGAACTGCTTGCGGCGCTGGCCGAACGCAAAGCGCGTCAGCGTGCGCAGCGACGCCTCGTCCTCGGGCGAGATGCGCGGCGGGTCGTGCGGCACCACGCGGATGACGGCCGACTCCACGTCGGGCATGGGACGGAACGCCGTACGGCCCACGTTCATCACCCGCTCCACGTCCGCCACGGAGCGCACCCCCACGGCCAGCGCGCCATACGTCTTGCTGCCGTGGGGAGCCACGATGCGCTCCGCCACCTCCTTCTGCACCATCAGCACGATCTCGCGCGGTCGGGGGCGGCGCTCCAGCTGGCCGAAGTGGTTGGGCGTGGTGATGTTGTAGGGGATGTTGCCGATCACCTTGAGCGCGGCCGGGTCGCCCGATACACGCTCCAGGGGGACGTCGAGCACATCCTCATTGATGACTTCGACGGACGGATCGCCCGCGAACTCGTCG
>DATING010000885.1:0-7111 GCA_035474555.1 Longimicrobium sp.
ACCGCTACCGCAGGCATTCCAGCCTGGGATACCTGACGCCGGCGGAGTTCGACAAGCGGCTTTGGGAAACGACGCGCGCGTCGCTTCCCAAAGCCGCTTGATCCCCACTAACCCGGTGTCCTTGCGGCCGGGGCAATCCTAACATCATCAGTTCTCTGCGTCTCTCTTTCTAGCTCCGCGAACTCTGCGTTCAATCCGTCTCCCCGGGCGGGACCGTGAACGAGCGGCCGCGGCGGGCAGGAATCACGCGATGCGGAACAGGGGCTGGCGGCGGTTGCGCGCCTTTTCGTCGTACATGGCGCGGTCGGCGCGCAGGATGGCCCCGGGGAGCTCCTCGGCGCCCGTGTAATCGGCGGCGCCCAGGCTGGCCTGCAGCTCGTGCGCGGTGTTCTCGGCACGGGCCGCCTCCAGCGCGGCGCGGATGCGCGGGAGCATGTCGTCCGGAAGCGCGCCGGGGAACAGAACCAGGAACTCGTCGCCGCCCCAGCGATACACGCGGTCCGTGGGGCGAATGCAGCCGCGCACCGTCTCCACCAGCCGCCGCAGCAGGTCATCCCCCGCGGCGTGGCCGTACGTGTCGTTCACGTACTTGAGGTTGTCCATGTCCAGCATCATCGCCGTGCCGAACCGCGCGCCGATGGCATCCAGCCCCACGCCCTCATCGTACGCGCGGCGGTTCAGCGCGCCCGTGAGCGGATCGTACAGCGACACGCGCTTGAGCCGGTCGTGCGCCAGGGCCAGCTGCGCGCGGGCGTCGTCGGCCTCGCGCTTGGCGTCCTCCAGCAGCACCACCACCATCCCGTACCCCAGCAGCACCTGCAGCAGCAGGTCGAAGTAGCTGTTGTACTGGAGAACGAAGTCCAGCGACCCCGCCGGCTCGCGCAGCGCGGGAATGCCGTCCGCTGCAAAGGCCACGGCGTACGTGAGCCACAGCACGGAGATGAGCCCGAACACGGCCCCCGTGGCGCGGCTGCCCATGGTGGAGCGCGAGGCGGGCAGCCGCAGCAGCAGCACGGCGCAGACGACGAACGCGCCGGCCACGAGCGGGGCCTGCAGCATCATCACGCCGTTCAGCAGCACGCCGGGGAGGACGGTGGTGATGACGGAGTACAGCACCACGGCGGGAATGGCGCGGCGCAGGAAGTCGCGCGGCCGCACGCCCTTTACGTAGTTGAGCGTGCCGGCCAGCAGGTGCACCACGAAGAGCAGCTTGCCCGCCTGGTACAGCAGGTTGGCGGCACGCTCGGTAACCGCGCCGTTCCTGAAGACGCCGGGCCAGGCGTACTGCACCACCACGCCCAGCAGCGCCAGCAGCAGCCATCCCCAGCCGCGCGTCCACTCGCGAAAGTAGGGCTGGGGGCGGGGGTGGCCGCGCAGCAGGGCCGTGAACAGGCCCACCAGCAGCAGCGCGCCCCCGGTCTGCGTCAGCAGTCCGATGGCGGATACGAGGGCGCCGACCTGGTCGGGTGACATGCGTGGCGGCGTGGGACCTGGGGAGTACGTCCGGCCCGGGGCGGGGGCCCCGGACGCGGGAGGAGATGGATGCTCAGCCGCCCGAAAGGCGCTTTCGCTCGGCGCGGTCCTGCTTTTCGCGCAGGCGGGCGTCGCGGGGGCGCTCGCCGGGGTAGCGGATGCACACGTCCACGCCGCCCATGAACGCGAACCCGCTGATGCGCAGCACGGGCGCGTTGGGATCCGTGGGCGGCGGCGCGTAGCCCGTCTGCCCGAACCCGCCCATGAGGGCAAACCCGTTCATGTCGATGTGCACGCCGGGCGGGACGATGATCTCGGCGCCGCCCATGATGGCGAAGATGTTGATCTCCGTGACGCCCGGGGGCATGCGCGCCTCGCGAAAGTCCAGCTCCGCGCCGCCCATCAGCGCCACGACGAAGGTCTCGCGCGCGGGGGTCCAGACGCCCTTGCGCTCCGCGCCGCCCATGATGCCCACGATGAACTGCCGCTCGGCCACGTGCGTGCCGGTGGCCGGGCTCACGTAGGTGCGCGGCGTGGCCGCGGGCGAGGCGCCGGCCTGCACCACGGGCAGGTCGCTCACCAGCGCGCGGAGCTCCTCCAGCGTGGCGGCCCGGTGGGCGCCGTCCAGCCGCTCCTCCAGCGCCTCCACCGACAGGTTGTCGGCCGCGAAGTGCTGGGTCAGCTGCACGATGACGCTCTGCCGCGTCTGCTCCAGCGGAACGGGAACCGAGGCGGGAAAAGACTGGGACATGCGGACTCCTGTGGGTGCGCCCGGCGGGCGGCGTATCCAGCCCCGCAACGTATGCCGGGCAGGGCGGACGAGCAAGATTCGCGGAACCGTGCCACCACTTCCTACACACGTTCGGCACGGCGGTTGCTCTGATACGTGAAACGGGTTCCCCCGCAGTTTCGTTTCACCCAAGGAGAATGACCATGTTCAAGAAGCTGATGACGCTGGCCGCGATGGCCTTGCTCGTTGGTTCGGCGGCCTGCACGGCCGAGGTAGAGGACGAGGGCAAGGCGCCGTCCGTCGAGGTCAAGGGCGGTGAAATGCCCGAGGTGGACGTGGATCCGGCGAACGTGGAGATCACGAGCGACACGCAGCAGGTCGTGACCCCCGAGGTGAACGTCACGCCCACCGAGGGCAACGATCCGTAGTCCCGGATCCTGACAGGTGGACGGCGGCCCCGGCGGATGCAATCCGCCGGGGCCGCTCTGTTTCTGGCGGTCGCTACTGCCACCGAGTATGATCGTCGGCGAACGGCGAGCGAACACCGTTCGAACACGGGCGAACAGCCCAGCGAACACGAAAATCGGTCCGCGGGATGGGCGTGGCGACGTCTCCGGCGTCGGATTTCGATCGATCGGGTCGGTCGCGGGGGTGGCGGTGCGTGGCGCGTGGTGGTGCGCTCGGCGGGGGGATCAAGGTGAATATCGGTAGCGGCCGAGGCGTTCACGAAGGTCCGTCCGGAGCGAATGAATTCGCCGCTGGAAAATCACGAAGTCCGCCTGCGCGGACTGCACGGGAGAGATCGCGCCAGGCGTCCCGGCAGACGTGCGGGATGATGGGAATCGGCAGAAGGGAGATGGGGGATGGACGGACGCACGGCGGGGATGCTGCTGATCAGCATCGGGGTGGTGGCGATCATTGTGGGGGCGCTGGCGATGACGGGTGCGCTCGGGTGGTTTGGGCGGCTGCCGGGCGACATCCGCATCGAGAACGGCAACACGCGGGTGTACTTTCCCATCGTCCCATGCTCGTGCTCTCCGTCGTTCTCAGCTTGGCGATGTGGATCATCCGCCGCTTCTCCTGATCGGTTAACGAACGGACGTTTACTTTCGCACTTTCGCACTCTCGCACTCTCGCACTTTGTCTCCCTGGCAGATCTGGATCGACACGGGCGGCACGTTCACGGACTGCCTTGCGCTCGACCCCACCGGCACGCTGCGCCGCGCGAAGGTGCTCAGCAGCAGCGCCCTGCGCGCCGTCGTCGCGGACGTCGAATCCGCGGACACGCTGCGCATCGGCGAGGAGTGGGGCGCGGCGGCGGGCGTGGTGGACGGGCTGGAGATGCGCGTGCTGGGGAGCGACACGGCACCGGCGCGCATCGCATCCTATGATCCGGCGTCGGGGCGGATGCGGCTGGAACGGGGGATGGACGGCATCCGCGCCGGTGCGGCCGTGGAGGTGCGGTCGCCGGAAGAGGCGCCCATCCTGGCCGCGCGGCTGGTGACGGGGACGGCGTGGAGCGCGCCGCTGCCGCCGCTGGCCATGCGCCTGGCGACAACGCGGGGCACCAACGCCCTGCTGGAGCGGCGGGGCGCGCCCACGGCGCTGTTCATCACCCGCGGATTCGGCGACCTGCTGCGCATCGGCACGCAGCAGCGGCCGGACCTGTTCGCGCTGGACGTGCGCAGGCCGGCGCCGCTGTACGCGGAATCCGTCGAGGTCGCCGAGCGGCGCGCGGCGGATGGCTCCGTGCTCCTGCCGCTGGACCTGGCATCCGCGCGGGCGGCGGCGGAGCGCCTGGCGGCGGGCGGAATCCGCTCGGCGGCCGTGGCGCTGGCGCACGCGTTCCGCGATCCGGCGCACGAGCGCGCGCTGGCGGATGCGCTGCGCGAGGCGGGGTTCGAGCACGTGTCGCTGTCGTCGGAGCTGGCGCCGTTCATCGGGCTGCTGGCGCGGGCGGAGACGGCGGTCGTGGACGCGTACCTGGGGCCCGTCATCGGCCGCTACCTGGAGGGCGTGCGCGGCGCGCTGGGCGGCGGGCGGCTGCACGTGATGACATCCGCGGGTGGCCTCGTCCGTCCGGAGGATTTCCGCGCCAAGGACTCGCTGCTGAGCGGCCCCGCGGGCGGCGTCGTGGGCGCGGCGCTGGCGGGGCGCCGCGGAGGACATGCGCGGGTGATCGCGTTCGACATGGGCGGCACCAGCACGGACGTGGCGCGCGTGGACGGCGACTTCGAGTACGTGTGGGAGCACGAGGTGGGCGGCGCGCGGATCGTGGCGCCGGCGCTGGCCATCGAGAGCGTGGCGGCGGGCGGCGGCTCGGTCTGCGCGTTCGATGCGCAGGGGCTGCGGGTGGGGCCGGAGAGCGCGGGTGCGTCGCCCGGGCCGGCGTGCTACGGGGCGGGGGGCCCGCTCACCATCACGGATTGCAACCTCCTCCTGGGCCGATTGGATCCGGCGCGCTTCGCCATCCCCGTGGATCCCGCGCCCGCCGCGGAGGCCGCGGACGCGCTGGCGGAAGCCGTCCGGGCGCGGACGGGCGAGGCGGTGGACCGGCAGGCGCTGCTGGCGGGGCTCATCGACATCGCGGACGAGCGCATGGCGGACGCGATCCGCGGCATCAGCCTGCGCCGCGGCTACGATCCGTCCGCCTACGCGCTGGTGGCGTTCGGCGGGGCGGGGGCGCAGCACGCGTGCGGCGTGGCGTCGCGGCTGGGGATCGGCACCGTCGTCGTGCCGACGGACGCGGGGCTGCTGAGCGCGCTGGGCATTGGCCACGCGCCGCTGGAGCGCTTCGCGGAGCGGCAGGTGCTGCGCCCGCTGGACGACGTCGCATCCACCCTGCCGGAGTTGTTCGATGCGCTCGCGGCGGAGGCGGCGGACGCGGTCGCGCGCGAGGGCGTGCCGCGCGGGGAGATCGCCATCCGCCGCCGCATCGCCAACCTGCGCTACACAGGGCAGGACAGCACGCTGACCCTCGAGTGGGACGCGGATACGCCCCTGCGCGATGCGTTCGAGGCGCGCTACGCCGCCGTCTACGGCCACCGCCCGGCGTCGCGCCCCATCGAGGTGGAGTCCGTGCGCGCCATCGCATCCACCCGCGTGGCCGATCCGCCGCCCTCCCCCGCGCCCGCCCCGCACGACGCGCACCCCGCCGGCACCCGCGCGACGTGGATGGGGGGCGCGTGGACGGACGTGCCCGTGTACGAGCGCGACAGATTGCGCCCCGGCGCCCGCGCCCCCGGCCCCGCTCTCGTCGCCGAACGCCACAGCGCCACGTACGTCGCCGCGGGATGGAGCGCGAGCGTGGACGGTGCCGGGAACCTGATGCTGCTCGCTGAGGCCCGCGGCGACAGTGCCAAGCGACAAGTGCCAAGTGCCAAGGAAGAAGTCCCAGGTGCCGAGCGACAAGTGCCGAGTGACGGCTCACTTGGCACTTGTCACTTGGTACCTGGCACTCCCGAGGCCGTGCGGCTCGAACTCTTCGTCTCCCGCTTCCGCGCGCTGGTGGGCGAGATGGGCGAGATGCTGCGGCGCACGGCGCTGTCCACCAACGTCAAGGAGCGGCTGGACTTCAGCTGCGCGCTGCTGGACGCGGACGGCGAGCTGGTGGTCAACGCGCCGCACATCCCCGTGCACCTGGGCGCCATGGGGCTGTGCGTCCGCGCCGTGCGCGATGCCGTGCGCATGCAGCCGGGCGACGTCATCGTCACCAACCACCCCGGCTTCGGCGGATCGCACCTGCCGGACGTGACCGTCATCACGCCCGTGCACGGCGACGACGCGCGGTTGATCGGCTACGTGGCCAGCCGCGCGCACCACGCGGAGATCGGCGGCACGCGCCCGGGATCGATGCCGCCCGCCGCGCGCACGCTGGCGGAGGAGGGCGTCGTCATCCGCCCCATGCACCTGGTCCGCGCCGGCGAGGCCCGGTGGGACGCCATGCGCGACGTGCTGGCCGGCGGCCCGCACCCCTCCCGCACCATCGACGACAACCTGGCGGACCTGGCCGCCGCCGTCGCCGCCAACCACCGCGGCGCGGAGATGCTGCGCGCGCTGGCCCGCGAGCATGGCCCGGACGCCGTCGCCGGGTACATGGACGCGCTCAAGCGCCGTGCGGAGGCCGGCATTCGCGAAGCCCTGCGCGGCATCCCGGACGGCAGCTATCGCGCGGAGGAGCGGCTGGACGACGGCTCGCCGCTGTGCGTGCGGATCGACGTGGACGGCGACCGGGCGGAGATCCGCTTCGACGGATCGGCGGACGTGCATCCCGGCAACCTGAACGCCACGCCCGCCATCGTCCGCAGCGTGGTGCTGTACGTGCTGCGCCTGCTGGTGCGCGAGCCGCTGCCGCTGAACGAGGGGCTGCTGCGGGCGGTGGACCTGCATCTGCCCCCCGGGCTGCTGAACCCGCCCTTCGGCGACGACCCGGCGCGCGACCCGGCGGTGGTGGGCGGCAACACGGAAGTGAGCCAGCGATTGACGGATACGCTGCTCAAGGCGCTGGGCGCCGCCGCTTGCAGCCAGGGGACGATGAACAACGTGCTCTGGGGATCGGACCGGTTCGGCTACTACGAGACGGTGTGCGGCGGGGCGGGCGCGGGGCCAGGGTGGGACGGGGCGAGCGCCGTACACACGCACATGACCAACACGCGCATCACGGACCCGGAGGTGGTGGAGCACCGGTATCCCGTGCGGGTGGAGCGCTTCGGCGTCCGCGCGGGGAGCGGCGGCGCGGGCGCGCACCACGGCGGCGACGGGGCCGTGCGCGAGCTCACCTTCCTGCAGCCGATGTCGCTGTCCGTCCTCACACAGCACCGGGTGGAGGGGCCGTACGGCATGGCGGGCGGCCTGGGCGGCGCCCCTGGACGCCAGCGCGTCGTGCGCGCCGGGAGCGGCGGCGCGGGC
>DATING010000886.1:0-1991 GCA_035474555.1 Longimicrobium sp.
CGATCACCAGGTCGCGGTCCGTGCGGAACCCCGTGGCCTCGTTGGCGCCCGTACGCCACACCTGCCCGTACGGCACCACCTGGCCCATGATCCGCCGGCCGCGCATGGACGGCCGCCCGTACGCCACGGAAACGTTGGCGCCGCCCACCGTCCCCACGACGGAGTCGCGCACGGAGAGCGGACCCAGCCCCTGCCCGCCCTGATCGCGCCGGGCGAACTCCGCCGCGTACGCAGCCGCATCCAGCGACTCCACCCGCTCGACGTTCGCCTGGAAGGTGCTTTCCGGGCTGTGCGCGCCCAGCACGCGGCCCCGCGCGTCCACCCGCGCCCGCGTGACGCCCTGCCCGGAGCGGATGAGCACGCTGTCCGCGCCGCGGCGGATGAAGCTGACGGTGCCCGCCTGCCGCGCGCCCGGCGCCACGATGGTCACGGCGGCGGAGTCCAGGTCGCGCGCGGCGGCAAAGCGCAGGGCCGGCTCCGCCAGCGCGTACGAGTTGCCCACCCACGGAAACGCGCCGGCGCCGGCGGCCACCTTGAGGTCGCGCACGGTGTCGCCCCGGACGATGCGCACGTCTGCGCTGTCCGCGCCCAGGGTCATGGTGATGGTCTGCGGAAGCAGCGCCGGGGCGGAGGGGACGCGCGTGGTCATCTCCAGCCGGCCGATGGTGCCGTCGGGGCGCAGGTCGGCCGTGTAGGTGCGGACGGAGGTGCGCGGCGTGCGGCTCACCATCGTCCCCGTGATGCGGTCGGCCGTGCGCGTGAACTGCTCCACGGCCACGGTGTCGCGCCCCAGCCGGATGACGAACCCGCCGCTCTCCTGCGCGGCGGCGGGGACGGCGGCCAGCGAGAGCGACAGTGCGGCGAGGGCAACGCGGCCCGCGGTGGGCGTGATCATGCGAATGCGGCTCCTGTGCGATGCGATTTGGACGACTGCGGCGTTGCAAGGTGCTCGCGCCGGGGCGGATGGACAAGGGCGGCGGCCCGGCGGTTGCACGTCCGTCCGGCTTCGCGCGGGATCGTACGGGGACGGACGAGGAGGATGGATGGCGTACGGAGTGGTCCAGTGGAACGAGCGGGGAAAGCGCGTGGCGACGCTGGTGCGCACGGAGCGCGGCCAGCCCACGGAGGTAGACGGCCTGATGAACGTGATCGCCGCGTTCATCGAAGAGACGGCGCCCAGGATGCTGCGGCAGGGCTCGCCCGGCGCACTGTACCTGGCCGAGCTGTTCACCGCGCGGGAGATCGAGGCCGGCCGCCCCATCCGCGTGCTGGGCGGGAGCGGGGAGCTGGGGATCACGGCGGAGGAGGTGGGGGCGCTGCAGGGGGATGGATTCTTCTACGAGGTCGCCGTCCCCGCCGAGGGAGACCGCAGCCCGCCCACCATCCACATGAGCCCCCTCCGCCCGCCGACCAAGGCGTGAGGGGTGCTGCGGGATGGTGATGGGCATCCAGCGGATCGATCGGATCGAGGCGGAGCGGGGTTTCGTCGCGGGAGCGTGGGCCCCGTCCTGAACGGAGAATCCGCCGCGTGGAGGCCGGCCTCGAGCCGGAGCGGAGAATCCGCCGCGTGGAAGTCGACCCCGTCCTGAGCGGCTAAAGCCGCCGCTGGGAAAGCCAGAAGCCCCGCCTCGGCCGCTGACACGGCCGTGCGGGGCTTCAACTGCTTGAACAGCAACAACATCACTGCCCCGGAGATAATTATCATTCCGAGGGAGCGCCGCGCCGAACCATCATCCCGCCGGCAAATCGCGCGCGACCGAGGAACCGACTCCGCCCGCGCGCGTGCCCCGCCTCGCGCCCAGACTCCGCTCCCGAGCCGTGTCCGCGGAGGCGGACAGCGTGACGTTGTAGCCGCGAATTCATTCGCTCCCGTCTTTCCCCGCGCCCCCGTGCCACACTCTCCGCTTCCCCGCTCCGTCTTCCGTCTTCCGTCTTTCCGATCCCGTCTTCTCCTCCCCGCCCCTTCAGCTCGCGACGGCAAGCGGCGCGGG
>DATING010000887.1:0-3539 GCA_035474555.1 Longimicrobium sp.
GCTGCTGGCCGCCCGCCGGGGCCGCGAGAAGGTCTTCATGACCGACCTCGAGGAGGCCAAGGACAAGGTCATGCTGGGCGCCGAGCGCCGCTCCTTCGTGATGAAGGAGGAGGAGCGCCGGCTGACGGCGTACCACGAGGCGGGCCACGCGGTGTGCGGGATGATGGTCGCCGGCAACGACCCCATGCACAAGGTGACCATCGTGCCGCGCGGGCGGGCGCTGGGCATCGCCTTTACGCTGCCGGAGGACGACCGCGTCTCCATCACCCGGCAGCAGCTGGAGGCCACGCTGGTGATGACGTACGGCGGCCGCGCGGCCGAGGAGCTGGTGTTTGGCCGCGACCGGGTGACGACGGGCGCCAGCAGCGACATCAGCAAGGCCACGGGCCTGGCCCGCCGCTACGTGACGCAGTGGGGCCTGTCGGACGTGATCGGCCCCGTCGCCATCAGCGAGAACGACCAGGAGGTGTTCCTGGGGCGCGACATCGGCTCGCGCCGCGAGGTCTCGGAAAAGACGGCGGAGCTGGTGGATGCCGAGGTCACGCGCGTGCTGAACGAGGCCCTGGGCCGCGCCCGCCAGACCCTTCGCGAGCACCAGGACCTGCTGCACGCGGTCGCGCAGAACCTGCTGGAGCGCGAGACGCTGGCCCGCGACGAGCTGCTCCTGCTGGTGGCCGGCAAGGCCCTGCCGCCCCTCAAGCCCGTGGACATCCCGGGCCCGCCCGAGGTGGCGGAGCTGCCCGTGGCCGCCACGGAGCGCCCCGCCAAGGGCTCGGCCCCGGAGCTCAAGCCGCGGCTGGCGTAGGAACGGCAGTTCCAGGTGACAAGTGCCGAGTGCCCAGTGATTCAGTTCGCTGGGCACTTTGCGTTGCACCGGTTCTCGCACGGGCCGGGGAACGGCAGTTTCACGCGCAGGACGCGGAGACGAACGGATGAGGACGCGGAGAACTTCTGGATGTTCTCCGCGTCCTCTCTTTTTTCCTCCGCGTCTTCCGCGTGAAACCGTCTGTCCTTCGCCGGAGCGGGATCTCGGTGTCACGAAGCGGTTCCCGGTGCTTGCTTTCGCGCTTTCGTTTTCGATAGGTTCGCGGTATGAGCCTGCACAGTGCCCAGCCCGTTGCCACCAGTTCCCGGCACGCCGAGACGGAGCCCGCGTCTCGGCGATCCGGTCACTTGGCACTGGGCACTGGGCACTCGGAACTTATGTCCACCCACTGGCGCATCCGGGAGGGGACGATCTCGCTCGACCGGCCGGTGGTGATGGGCATCCTGAACGTCACGCCGGACAGCTTCAGCGACGGCGGCCGGTTCATCGGCCTGGACGATGCCGTGCGCCGCGCGCGGGAGATGGCGGCGGAGGGCGCGGACCTCATCGACCTGGGCGGCGAGTCCACCCGGCCGGGCTCGGCGGAGGTGTCGGCGGACGAGGAGGCGGCGCGCGTGGTACCGGTCCTCCGCGCGTTGATGGATGCGCTGGACCTGCCGCTCTCGGTGGATACGCGCAAGGCGGCGATTGCCCGCGAGGCGCTGGCCGCCGGCGCGCAGGTGGTGAACGACGTCTCGGGGTTGGCGGACGCGGGGATGGCGGACGCGGTCGCCCCCTCCGGCGCGGGGCTGGTGCTGATGCACATGCGCGGCACGCCGGCCACCATGCAGGGGCTGACGGACTACGCGGACGTCGTGGAGGAGGTGGCGGCGGAGCTGGCGTCGTCGCTGGCGCGGGCGGACGCGGCGGGGATCGCGCGGGAGCGGGTGGTGCTGGATCCGGGGATCGGCTTCGCGAAGACGGCGGAGCACAACCTCCAGCTGATCGCATCCCTCCACCGGCTGGAGACGCGGCTGGGGCGCCCCGTGCTGCTGGGAGCGTCGCGCAAGGCGTTCATCGGCGCGCTGCTGGGCGGGGTGCCGGCGGCGGAGCGGGACGCGGGGACGGTGGGCGCGTGCGTGGCCGGGCTGGCGCGCGGGGCCCGCCTGTTCCGCGTGCACGACGTGCGCGCGGCGCGGCAGGCGCTGGACGTGGCCTGGGCCATCCTCCGCATCCCCGCGAGGGCGCCGTGAACGGGCTGGTGGAGCGCTTCGGGTTCCTGGCGCCGGACTGGAAGGACCTCTTCGAGATCCTGATCGTGGCCCTGGTGGTCTACCGCGCGCTGCTGGTGCTGGCGGGGACGCGCGCCATCCAGATGCTGCTGGGGCTGTTCGTCGTCATCCTGATGTACGCGGCGGCGCGGGTGCTGGACCTGACGCTGGTGGAGTACCTGCTGGAGACGGTGTTCGAGTTCGGCGTGTTCGCCCTGCTCATCGTTTTCCAGCCGGAGCTCCGCAACACGCTGGCGCACCTGGGGCAGAACCGGCTCCTGCGCTTCTTCTCGCGCCTGGAGCAGACGCAGGTGGCGGGGGAGATCACGGAGGCGGTGGAGGAGCTTTCGCGCAGCAAGACGGGCGCGATCATCGCCATCGAGCGCGAGGTGGGGCTGGGCGAGTACGTGGAGAGCGGCACCCCCCTGCAGGCCCGCGTGAGCGACGCGCTGCTGCTGAACATCTTTACGCCCTACTCGCTGCTGCACGACGGCGCCGCCGTCATCCGCGGCGACGACATCGTGGCCGCGGGCGTCATCCTCCCCCTTACGCAGCAGACGGTGAGCGACCGCTCGCTGGGCACCCGCCACCGCGCGGCCCTCGGCCTCTCGGAGGAGACGGACGCGATGGTGATCGTGGTGTCGGAGGAGACGGGGGCCATCACCCTGGCGCACGGCGGCCGGCTGTTCCGCAACCTGGCGGTGGACGACCTGCGCGAGATGCTCATCGAGGGTCCGCCGGGCGCCGCCACGCCGCGCGGGGTGCTGGCGGGGGACTGAGATCCCGAAGGGAAAGACCCTGGATGAAGATCGGCTATCTCGGCGATTCGTACGATATCGTCAAGCGATTTCTCCTGCAGTCCCTGGGCGCGTTCGGGTGCTGGTCCGCTCATCCCATGTTCACCGAAGCGGTGTCCCCGGCGGATGTGGCCGCGTTCGAGCGGATGATCGGTGTGCCGGTCGTATCGGACGAAGTCCTGGAGAGGCGCACGGACCGCGGTCGTTATTTCGCGTCGGCGAGCGGTGCTGGACACCTGTTCCTGGATCCGAACACCGGGTTGCGGATGGGGCGGGGAGGGAAGAATGCGCCGAGCTATCTCTTCGGAGAGGACCTGCTCCGGCTGGTCCGTGCCCGTCCCGGTTCGCTGACGATGGTGTTCGACCAGAGCCTGGGCCGCGGAGCCGCGAAAGAGGACCTTGAACGAAAGCTCGCGGCGCTGGAAGAAGAGGGGGTGGCCGCGTTCGCCTATCACTCGCATGCATGCTTCGTCATCGCGACGGGTGACGCGGCGCTGGCGAACGAAGCGCGCGGGCTGCTCCAGGACGCAGGATTGCCGGAGGGCCGCCTGCTGGGCCCGTGAAACGCGTGTGGCGGTGATACTCCGGCCCGCTTCCCCCTGGGAGGCGGGCCGATGGTTGTTCCCGGATCGTCTTCGCTTGCTCCCTCTCACGCCGCGGTATACG
>DATING010000888.1:0-1825 GCA_035474555.1 Longimicrobium sp.
CCCGCGACGACGCGCGGGGCGTGATCGCGGTGGAGAGCGGCCTGTCCGCGGGCGAGCGGGTGATCGTGTCCCCGGGCGTGGTGCCCGCGGGGGCGAAGGTGCGGGTGCAGGCGGCGGGCGCGGTCGCGCCGGCCGCCGCGCCGGGAAAGGGTGACTGAGATGGCCGACATCGACATCCGCGGGCCCGAGGACGGGTCCGAGGAAGAAGAAGCGAAACGGGCGCCCGGCGGCGGGCTGAGCGGGGTGGCGGTGCGCCGCCCCGTGTTCACCACGATGATGATGTTCGGGCTCATCGTGCTGGGCATCTTCGGCTTCCGGCGGCTGCCCATCGACGAGTTCCCGGACGTGGACATCCCCGTGGTGGCCGTGCAGACGGTCTACCCCGGCGCCAGCCCCGAGACCATCGAGCGCGAGGTGACGCGGCGGCTGGAAGAGGCCTTCAACACGGTGGAGGGGGTGGACCGCATCACCTCCAACTCGCTGGAAGGCGTGTCGTCCGTCGTGGTGGAGTTCGACCTGGGCCGCGACGGCGACCTGGCGTCGCAGGACATCCGCGCCCGCATCGACGGCGTGCGGCGCGACCTGCCCACGGAGATCGAAGCGCCCGTGGTGCAGAAGTTCGACCCGTCGGCGCAGCCCATCCTGTCGCTGGCGCTGTCGTCCTCCACGCTGAGCGTGCCGGAGCTCACCACGCTGGCCGACGAGACCATCCGCCGCAGCTTCGAGGCGGTGAGCGGCGTGGGCCAGGTGCAGATCGCGGGCGGGCTGGAGCGCGAGATCCGCGTGAACCTGCTGCCGGAGCGCATGCAGGCCGTGGGCGTGTCGGCGCAGGAGATCATGGGCGCCCTGCAGCGGCAGAACCTGGAGGTTCCCGCCGGCCGCGTGGAGCGGGGCACGGGCGAGCAGCTGGTGCGCGTCACGGGCCGCATCACCGATCCCGCGCAGTTCAACGACGTGATCGTGGCCTCGCGCAACGGGATGACCGTGCGGCTGAGCGACGTGGCGCGGGTGGAGGACGCCACGGAGGAGGAGCGCTCGCTGGCCCTGGTGGACGACCGCCGCGCCGTGTCGCTGGACGTGCTCAAGGTGTCCGGCGCCAACACGGTGGAGGTGGCCGACGGGGTCAAGGAGGCCATCGCGGAGCTGCAGACGCAGCTTCCCGCGGGGGCGCAGCTCACGGTGGTGCGCGACAACTCCGTGAGCATCCGCCAGTCCGTGGACGACGTGATCCACGAGCTGGTGCTGGGCGCCATCCTGACGGTGGTGGTGGTGATGCTCTTCCTGAACGACTGGAAGGCCACGGCCATCACGTCGCTGGCCCTGCCCGTGTCGGTGATCAGCGCGTTCATGCTGATGGACGCGCTGGGCTTCACGCTCACCATCCTGACGCTGATGGGGCTCTCGCTCTCCATCGGCATCCTGGTGGACGACGCCATCGTGGTGATCGAGAACATCGTGCGCCACCGCAGCGAGCTTAAGGAAGGGCCGCGCGAGGCGGCGAGCAAGGCCACCGCCGAGATCGGCCTGGCGGTGCTCGCCACCACCATGAGCATCGTGGCCGTGTTCGTGCCGGTGTCGTTCATGGAGGGCATGGTCGGGCAGTTCTTCTACGAGTTCGGCCTGACGGTCGCGTTCGCGGTGCTCCTGTCGCTCTTCGTCTCGTTCACGCTCACGCCGATGCTGTCGGCGCGCATGCTGACCGGTCACCACGCCGCCCCGACGGGCATCTCGGGCGTGATCGAGCGCGGGCTGACCGGCCTCGACAACACCTACCGTCGCACCATCCGCTGGGCGCTCCGGCACCGCGTGCTCACCACGCTGGCGG
>DATING010000889.1:0-2322 GCA_035474555.1 Longimicrobium sp.
GCGATGTGGATGACGAGACGGACGGCGGCGAGGCGGAGTCTGCCGAGGGTGGGGCCAGGGCGTGATCGGCACGGTGATCGTGGCAACGCCCCTTCCTGTCGTCCGGGAGACGCGATGAGCGCCGATCCGGGCCCGCTGGGCATCCTTCCGGTCGACAAGCCGGTGGGGCCGACGTCGCACGATGCGGTGTCGGCCGTCCGGCGCGGGCTGCGGACGCGCCAGGTGGGGCACACGGGCACGCTGGACCCGTTCGCGTCCGGCCTCCTCCTCGTCTGCGTGGGCGCGGCAACGCGGCTCGCGGAGTACTTCGCGCCCCTGCCCAAGACCTACGTCGCCACCATGCGCCTGGGCCAGGCGACCAACACGGACGACCACACGGGCGAGGTGATTTCCACCTCGGACGCGTGGCGGGACGTGACGCGCGAGGGGGTGGAGGCGGCGCTGGCGGAGCAGGTGGGCGAGATCCAGCAGGTGCCGCCGGCGTTCAGCGCCAAGAAGGTGGACGGCCAGCGGATGTACGACGTGGCGCGGCGGGGCGGGGAAGTGGACCTGCCGCCCGTCGCCGTCACCATCTACGCCATCCGCGTCCTGTCGATGGACCTGCCGGACGTCGCGTTCGAGGTGGAGTGTGGGAGCGGGACGTACATCCGCGCCATCGCCCGCGACGTGGGTGCGGCCCTGGGCGTGGGCGGGCACCTGCGCGAGCTGCGGCGGACCCGGATCGGCCCGCACGACGTGGAGCGCGCGGTGTCCATGGACGGGCTGGGGGACGCGGAGCGCGTGGCGGCGTCGATGATCTCGCCCGCGGACGCGCTGTCGCACCTGCCGCGCGTGATCGCGGACGCGGCGGGGGAGACGGAGATCCGGCACGGGCGCACGCTCCCCGCGCCGGGCGAGCTGCACGTGACCGGCCCGGTGGCGATCGTCTCGGCGGGCGGCGGGCTGCTCGCGGTGGGCGAATCGGCGGAGGGCATCGTGCGGCCCCGCAAAGTGTTCACGGGAGGCGGATGATGGCGAGGTCGGACGACGTGGAGCCGTTCGCCATCGACCCCGCGCTGCCGGCCGGGCTGCCCCGCGACGGGCGGCCGGCCATCGTGACGGTGGGGACGTTCGACGGCGTGCACCGCGGGCACTGGGAGGTGCTGCAGGAGATCTGCCGCCGCGCCCGGGCCACGGGCGGCCGCAGCATCCTGGTCACCTTTCATCCCCATCCCCTGCGCGTGGTGCGGCCCGAGCACGCGCCGCCCCTGCTGACGACCCTGGCCGAAAAGCGCGAAGTGCTGGCGGAGTCGGGGCTGGAGTACGTCGTCTTTCTCCCCTTTACCCGCACGCTGCAGCGCTACCCGGCGCGCCGGTTCGTGGAAGAGATCCTGCTGGGGCGCATCGGGATGAAGGAGCTGGTGATCGGCTACGACCACGGCTTTGGGCGCGACCGCGAGGGGAGCGTGGAGACGCTGCGGCAGATCGGCGTGGAGATGGGCTTTGCCGTGGACGTGGTGGATGCGTTCCAGGTGGAGGGCCAGCCGGTGTCGTCCAGCCGCATCCGGCGCCTGCTGGAGGAAGGGGATCCAAAGGGGGCCGCGCAGCTGCTGGGGCGGCCGTACTGGCTGGAGGGGATCGTGGTCCGCGGCGAGCAGAAGGGGCGCGAGCTAGGATTTCCCACCGCCAACGTGCAGGTGGGCGATCCGGAGAAGGCGCTGCCCAGGGAAGGCGTGTACGCGGCCTACGGGTGGGTGGACGGCCGGCGCGTGCCCGGGCTGCTGCACCTGGGCCCGCGGCCGACGTTTCCCGGCTTTTCGCCTACGGTGGAGCTGCACCTGCTGGACTGGAGCGGCGACCTGTACGGCCGCCTCCTGCGCGTGGAGGTGGTGGACCGCATCCGCGACATCGTCCCGTTCCCCTCGGCCGAGGCGCTGATCGAGGCCATCCGCGGCGACGAGCGCGACGGCCGGCGCATGCTGGGGCTGCCGGAGACGGCGGGCGGATGAGCTGGGGCCTGCTCCTGTACGTGGCCGCGGCGCTGCTGGCGGGGTTCCTGGGATGGGGCGTGTGGCTGCTGCGGCAGAACGTGGGCGGGTCCATGCAGCGCCTGGCGCTGGTGGAGACCTCCGCCATCCCCGCGCTGGCGGAGGAATGCCGCCGGACCGTGCGCGCGGAGCTGAAGACGGATCTGGATCCGCGCGACCCGGATACGGCGGCGCGCGCGCTGGACGAGCTGGTGCTTTCCGGCCGCCTGCGCGCGCTCTTCAAGGCGCCCGGCTACGAGCTGCGCTACGCTGAGCCCGTCGGCGCCTTTCTCGGCGAGCTGATCCGCCGCCACAC
>DATING010000890.1:0-5592 GCA_035474555.1 Longimicrobium sp.
TAGCCGTACAACGGCACTCCGCGCCCCTTTGTCGAGCCGTCGGCCAGCCGGGCGCGGACTACTTGCCGCGGCCCGTCTTGTCCTGCAGCTCGTCGATCTTCTTGGAGGCCTCGGCCTTGGTGAGCTCGTCCTCCACCTCCACGCCGGCCTCCTCGGCCAGGGTGTGCAGATAGGAGCGCTGGGCACCCGTCATCGGCTCGTCGCCGGTGGTCCAGTTATCCGGGTCCTTGATCATGTTGCCCGGGTCCTGCTCCGCGATCTCCTGCGTCTTGCGGTCCGTCATCGGTTTCCCTCCATATTCCTTCAAGTGGCTCAACGGCAACCAGTTGACGGAGATCACAAGCAGGAAGTGTGCCGAAACAAAACCGAAGAGAGCTTGACATCGTCCGCGTGTGCCGAGATCATCCATCCGCCCGGTTTTCCGACCCCCTCCACCCGCGCAACGCCTGTGACGAGCACGGACGCGATCCCCGGCCCGGCCATCCGCTGCCAGGGCCTGCACAAGCGCTTTGGCGAGAGGGTGGCCGTGCGCGCGCTGGACCTGGAGGTGCGGCGGGGTGAGTGCTTCGGCCTGCTGGGGCCCAATGGCGCCGGCAAGACGACGACCATCGAGATCCTGGAGGGGCTGCAGCCCGCGGACGGCGGCGAGGTGGAGATCCTGGGGATGCGCTGGGACCGGCAGGCCGCCGACATCCGCCAGCGGCTGGGCGTGCAGCTGCAGGAAAGCGAGTTCCCGGACCGGCTTACGGCAGGCGAGATCGTGCGGATGTTCCGCTCGTTCTTTCACCAGGGCCCGTCCGCCGAGGAGCTGATCGACTTCGTGCAGCTGGCGGAAAAGGCGAACACGCAGGTGCGCCACCTGTCCGGCGGGCAGCGCCAGCGATTGTCCGTGGCGTGCGCGCTGGCGGGGCAGCCGGACATCCTGTTCCTGGACGAGCCCACCACGGGGCTGGACCCGCAGTCGCGGCGCCAGCTGTGGGACGTGTGCGAGGCGTTCTTGGCGCGCGGGGGCACCATCCTGCTCACCACGCACTTCATGGACGAGGCGGAAAAGCTCAGCGACCGCATCGCCATCCTGGACCGCGGGCAGATCATCGCGCAGGGCACGCCGGAGGAGCTCATCCGGTCGCTGGGCGGCGCGCACGTCATCGAGTTCGCGGCCACCGCGCTGCCGCCGGAGGAAGAACTGCGCGCCCTTCCCGGCGCCACGCGCGTGTCCCGCCGCGGCGAGTCGACGCTCATCAGCGTGGACGAGCCGCACCGCTCGCTCCCCATCCTGCTGGAGCTGATCAACGCCGCCGGCGGCGAGCTGACCGCGCTCACCACCCACCGCGCCACCCTGGACGACGTCTTTCTCGCCATGACCGGCCGGGCGCTGCGGGAGGAGTGACGTCCGGCCGATCGGCATTGAGGAATACCGCTCCTCGCGATCTCCCGTGCAGGGCGGGCGGAACGACTTGAACGCAGAGTTCGCAGAGTCGAAAAGAGAGTTCGCAGAGGAAGAGATCGATCTTTACTCTGCGAACTCCTTCTGTTCTCTGCGAACTCTGCGTTGAAATTCCAAACGAAAGCCCGGGAATCGGGAGAAGACCTCACGCAGAAACGCGAAGACGCAGAGGTCCGGACCGCGAGGGAATCGTGAGGGAGGAACAGCGAGGATGAGCGAGGAGACGAGGAGGGATGTTTTCCTCTGCGCCTCCGCGTCTCCGCGTGAGATGCCTTCTTCCTGGATGCGGGTCCTGCGGGGCTAGCGGATGGGGAGCACGAGGCGGGCTTCGCAGCCGGGGCGGTCGTCGCGGTTGGACAGGGCGAGCGTGCCGCCGTGCGCCTCGGCGATCTGGCGGCTGAGCACCAGGCCGATGCCGGAGCCGCTGGGCTTGGTGGTGAAGAACGGGACGAACAGGTTGCCGGAGTTGGCGATCCCCGGACCCTCGTCGCGGATCCACAACGTGACGGAGCGCCCGTCCGCATCCCACCCCGCCTCCACGCCGCCACCCGTCTCCGCCGCCGCCTCCGCCGCATTGGCCAGCAGGTTGATGAGCACCTGGTCCAGCTGGTCCGGGTCCGCGCTCACCGTCACCGGCGGGCCATCCACCAGGCGGATGGCCCCGCGCCGCTCCAGCCGCACGGCCCGCTGCATGATCTCATGCACGTCCACGGGCCGCTTGCGGGGCGGGGGAAGGCGGGCCAGGCGGGCGTAGCTGCTCATGAAGCGGCCCAGAGCCTCCGCCCGCGAAGCGACCACGGCGAGGCCCTGCTCCAGGTCCTCGTCCCGGTCCGGCGGGGCGGGGTCGCGCTCCAGCAGGCTCAGCAGGGAGTGCGAGATGGACTGGATGGGCGCCAGCGAGTTGTTGATCTCGTGGCTCAGCACGCGGATCAGGCGCCGCCACGCCTCGCGCTCCTCCTGCCGCAGCACGCGCCCCACGTCGGAAAGCACCAGCAGCTGGTGCGGCACGCCGTCCTGCCGAAAGCTGGCCCGGCGCAGGTCCCATCGGCCCGAGCCGCCGGGAAAGGTGCGCTCCACGGTGGCCGGCGTCTCCACGTCCAGCAGCCCCTCCAGCGCCATCTCCCGCGCCGCCGCCCCGGCCAGCGCATCCGCCGGCACGCCCAGCAGCGCCTCGGCCGCGCGGTTGGCGAACTGGATGCGCTCGCGGTGGTCCAGCGCGATCACCACCACGTCCAGGTTGGAGAGCACGGCCCGCAGCAGCGCCGCGGCCTCCATCTCCCCCAGCCGCACGTGGCGCATCTGGTCCGTGAGCAGGTTGAGCTCCAGGCTGGCCAGCCCGAGCGGATCTTCCGGGTTGAAGACGCGGGCGCGAGCGGAAAAGTCGCCCACGCGCAGCGACGCGATCAGGTTGGCCAGCGTCTGCAAGGGCCGCGCGAACCGCCGCCGCACGGCCTCCGCGAAGCCGATCCAGAGCACGGGGACGAACAGGGTGATGGTCCACCGCGCCAGCGACGGGACGGCGGGGAGGGTCCACGCGAGGGCGAGGGCCGCGGCGGTCCCGGGGAGCCCCGCGGCCAGCGCCAGCAGCAGGACCTGCGTGTCCGAGCGCCGCAGGAGCTTCACTCCAGCCCGTGCTTTTGCAGGCGGCGGTACAGGGCGCTGCGGGAGATGCCCAGCGCCTCGGCCGCGTGGCTCACGTTGCCGCCGTACCGCTCCAGCGCCTTGCGGATCAGGTGCCGCTCCACCTCTTCCAGCGGCATGTCCTCCAGCCCGTCGCCGCCGCGGGAGGCGGGGGGGCGCAGGTTCAGGTCCGGCGCCGCGACCCGGTCGCCGCCCGCGAGCAGGACGGCGCGTTCGACGGTGTGCGAGAGCTCGCGGACGTTGCCGGGCCAGGCATAGTCCAGCAGGGCGCGCATGGCGTCGGAATCGAAGCCCGCCAGCCGTTTGCCGTAGCGCTGGGCAAAGGCGCGGAGAAACTGCTCGGCCAGCACGGGGACGTCGTCGCGCCGCTCGCGCAGGGGCGGCACGTGGATCTCCACGGTGTTGATGCGATACAGCAGGTCGCCGCGGAACCGCCCCTCGGCCACCTCCTGGTGCAGGTCCAGGTTGGTGGCGGAGATCAGGCGCACGTCCGCCGTGCGCGACTGGCTGGATCCCACCCGCTGGAACTCGCCCGTCTGCAGCACGCGCAGCAGCTTGGCTTGCAGAGACATCGGCATCGTCCCGATCTCGTCCAGGAAGAGCGTGCCGCGGTGGGCGGATTCGAAGTAGCCGATGCGCTCTGTCTTGGCGTCCGTGAACGCGCCCTTCACGTGGCCAAAGAGCTCGCTTTCCACCACGCCCGTGGCGATGCCGCCGGCGTGCACCGTCACCAGCGGACGGGAGGACCGGGCGGATTCGGCGTGCAGGCGGCGGGCGATGACCTCCTTGCCGGTGCCGTGCTCGCCCGTGATGAGCACGCTGGCGTCCGACGGGGCGATGCGGCGCACCATGGCCAGCACGTCGCGCATGGCCCGCGACTCGGCCACCACGGCGGCGGCGGAGGTGACATCGTCCGTGAGGCGGCGGTTCTCGTCTTCCAGGTGGCGGGCCGTGCGCAGGGCCCGCCCCAGCTCCACCTGCGCGCGGATCGTGGCCAGCAGGCGGTGGTTGTCCCACGGCTTCTCCACGTAGTCCCGCGCGCCCACCCGCATGGCCTCCACGGCGCCGTCCACGCTCCCCCACGCGGTCATGACGACGAGGGGAAGCGACGGATGGACGGCGCGGATGCGGCGCAGCAGGTCCATCCCTTCCGCGCCGGAGGTGGTGTCGCGGGCGTAGTTCAGGTCCAGCAGCACGACGTCGAAGTCGTGCTCCTGCAGCTGCCGGGCGACGGCGGCGGGGGAGCTGGCGGTCTCCACGCGGTAGCCCTCGCCCTTGAGCAGCAGGCGGACGGCCTGCAGCACGTCGGGCTGGTCGTCGGCCACGAGAACGCGGGGGGCTTCGGCCGGCTCGGACATGGGGTCTGCGGACGGGTGCGCGGATGCGGTGGATGAACGGCTCACGGGAGCTCCCCGCGAAGCATCACGCCGGTGCTGCGCTCCAGCTCGGCGACGGCGCGCAGGGGGGCGTGGCGCGCCACGACGTCCTGCCGCGCAGCCTCGGCCCAGAGCACGGCGGCGTTCAGCCGCTCGCTGAGCGCGGCGACGCCCACGCGGTAGCGCTCCTCGGCCTGCTCGCGCTGGCGCTCGGCCAGCGCCAGGTTCAGCCGGGCGCGGTCGCGCAGGGCGGATGCCAGGGTCCAGCGCTCCAGCCCCACGGCCACCTGCCGGTGCAGGGTGCGCCCCGCGGCGGCGGCGTCCGCGCGGGCGTCCAGCACGCCGGCGGCGGCGCGCTGCCGGCCGCCCAAGATAGCGCCGGGCCGGGTCAGCGGCGACCAGGCGAGGCTCAGGCGGTAGTAGGTCTGGGCGTTACGCGGCTGGGCGGTGAGGGCGTCGCGGTTGCCGCCCCATTCGCTCCACAGCCGGTCCACGCCCACGGACAGGGTGGGGAGCAGCTCCAGCCGCGCGGCGCGGGCGTCGCGGCCGGCGGCGTCCTGCTCCGCGCGGGCGGCGGCGAGCAGCGGGCTCTCGGCCAGCAGGCGGGCGCGGACGGCGGCGGTGTCCGGCGCGGCGGGCGCGTCCGGCTCGGCCAGGGGGAGCGCGGCGTCGGCCTCCGTGCCCATCCGCTCGGCGAGCTCCATCCGCCGGGCGCGGGCGGCGGCTTCGGCTTCCAGCAGGGCGATCTGCGCTTCGCTGGCGGCCAGGCGGGCCTGCAGCACGTCGATCTCCGGGACGGTGCCGGTCTCGTAGCGTCCCTCCGCCGTCCGCTGGAGCTCGCGGGCGTGCACGTCCTGCGCGCGGCGCACGTCCACGAGCGCCTGGGCCTCCAGCGCGTCCAGGTACACGAGGGTGACGTCGGCGGCGGCGCGGACGCGGGCGGCGGACACGCCGTGCTCGGCGGCGCGGGACCGGGCGCGCGCCGCGGACGCGCCCGCGAGGCCGCGGCCGCCGGAGAACAGCGTCCAGTCCAGCGACACGACGGCAGTGGTGCCGAAGTTCTGCCGCTGGAGGATGAGCGAGTCGGGGAGCTGCACGCTGCCGCCGGTCACGGGGTCGGTGGCGGTG
>DATING010000891.1:0-4040 GCA_035474555.1 Longimicrobium sp.
GATTCGCCCCGCGCGGCCCACGGCGGACGTGCGCGTGCTGGCGGACCTGTGCCGCCGCGTGGTCGACGCGCACCCGCTCGCCGGCCTCCTGCGCGGCGTCTCCCTCGTGGCGGAGGAGGAGGGGACGGCGCGGGCGGACCAGCTGGACGCGTTCACGGCCCCCGCGCCGGACCCCGGCGCCCTGCACGCGGCGCTCCTCCCCGTCTTCGCGCGCTGGGGCGACGGGGCGCTGAGCACGGCCGTGCACCACGGCGCGCACCTTCCCGGCGAGCACGCCGCGTGGGCGCCGCGGGGGAGCGACGGCATCGCCCCCCTGGCCGCCGCCCGCCCCCCCGGCGCGGAGGGCGCAGGGGAGGACGCGGTGGCCTTTCGGAACACCCTCTCGCTCTGTTTGCGCCGCCTGCCGCACCCGCTGGCCGTCGGGGTGCGGGCGGACGCGGAAGGGCGTCCCCTGCAGGTGGACCTCACCGCCCTCGGGAATGCGTTGCCCGGCGGGGGGATGGGGACTTTTCCACCACGGCTGTGGAAAACTCGGGCCGAAGGACCGGAGCGCATTTCCGGCGCCTGGTGGGCCCGCGCCGCGGCCCGGGAGTACTGGCGCGTGGAGTCGCCGGAAGGGTGGCTGGGACTGGTCTTTCGCGACGCCGCAAGTGGCCGGTGGTACCTGGAAGGGTGGTACGATTGAGGGGCGTTCGTGACTTCTTCGTGAAGGCCCAATCTGCGCGGCATAGGGCTAAGTCGTTGTGAATCAACAGGATTACGTAGAGCTGCATTGTCACAGCGCATTTTCGCTCGGTGACGGTGCTACCACGCCGGAGTCACTGGCGGCGCGGGCGGCGGAGCTCGGTTACACGCACCTGGCCCTCACCGACCACGACGACCTGGGGGGCGCCGTCCGGTTTTCGCGCGCCTGTACGGAGGCCGGGATTTCTCCCCTGCTGGGGGCAGAAATCACCCTTGCGGACGGCTCGCACCTCACTCTGGTTGTGGAAAACTTGACAGGATGGAGAAACCTCTCCTCCCTGCTTTCCACGGCCCGGATGGACAGCCCGCGGGGCACGCCGGGGATCGTCTTCGACACCCTCGCGGGGCGCGCGGAGGGGCTCATCGCCCTCTCCGGCTGCCCGCGGGGGCGCCTGGCGCGCCTGTTGGGACAGGAGCGGCACCAAGCCGCCCGCGCATGGGCCGGCAAGCTGCACGACGTCTTCGGCGACCGCTTCAACCTGGAGCTGTGGGACCACCGCACGCACCAGGAGGCCTCCCTGTGCGCGGACCTGCTGGACCTGGCGCGCGACATGGGGGTGCCCTGGACGGTGACCCACGACGTGCACTACGCCGACGCCACGGGCCGCGCCGTGCACGACCTGCTGACGTGCATCCGCCGCGAGACCACGCTGGAGGACGCGCACCGCCGCGGCTGGCTGCGCCCCAGTGCCGAGTGGTGCCTGCAGCCCCCGGCGGAGATGGCGCGCCGCTGGCGGTCCGCGCCGGAGGGCATCCACCGCAGCCGCGAGATCGCGGAGCGCTGCGCGGGCTTCAAGCTGCTGGAGATGCCCACCGTCCACCCCAAGTTCGACCTCCCCGTGGGATGGGACTCGGCGGACGAGATGCTGGCGTACCTGGCGCGGACCGGTCTCCGCGACCGGCTCCCCGAGGCGACGGAAAAGCACTGGACGCAGCTGGAGCACGAGCTGCGCGTCATCAAGCAGGTGGGGATGTCCGACCACTTCCTGGTGGTGTGGGACATCTGCAAGTTCGCCCGGGACAACCGCATCCTGTGCCAGGGCCGGGGCTCCGCCGCCAACTCCCTCGTCTGCTACGCCCTGCGGGTGACGGCGGTGGACCCCGTCGCGCACGACCTCCTCTTCGAGCGCTTCCTTTCTCCCGAGCGCCCCGAGCCGCCGGACATCGACGTGGACTTCGCGGCCATGGACGACCGCGAGCGCGTGCTGCAGTCCGTCTACCAGAAGTACGGGCGCGACCACGCCGCCATGGTGTGCACCCACGTGGAGTACCGCGGACGGTCCGCCATCCGCGACGCCATGCGCGTCCTGGGCTTTCCCGTCGCGGACGCGGACTTCCTGGCCAAGCGCGTGGACGGCTACGCCAACGCCCGGACGGCGGCGGAGTGGCTGGAGATGGCGGACGGCAAGGCGCTGCGGGCCATCGGCCTGGACCCGGCGGAGCCGCGGGCCAAGGCGCTGGTAAAGCTGGTGGGGGGATTGTACGGCGTGCCGCGGCACCGGGGCATCCACAGCGGCGGCTTCATCCTCTCGGGGCACCCGCTGGGCGAGATCGTCCCCATCGAGCCTGCGTCCATGCCGGACCGCACCGTCATCCAGTGGGACAAGGACGACTGCGCGGACCTGGGCATCCCCAAGTTCGACCTGCTGGGGCTGGGGATGCTCAAGCTGCTGGGCCAGTGCATGGACCTGATCCGCGAGCACCGGGGCGTGGAGGTGGACATCGGCCGCCTGCCCATGGACGACCCCGCCGTGTACGCGCAGATCGGCGCGGCCGACACCATCGGCCTGTTCCAGATCGAGAGCCGCGCGCAGGCCAACTTCCTGCCGCGCCTCAAGCCGACCTGCTTTTACGACGTGGTGATCTCCGTGGGCGCCATCCGCCCCGGCCCCATGCTGGGCGGGCAGGTGAAGGAGATGCTGGCGCGGCGGCGAGGACAGGTGCCCACGGAGTACCCGCACCCGGACCTGGAGCCGGTGCTCTCGCGGACGCACGGCATGGCGCTCTTCCAGGAGCAGCTGATGCGGTGCGCCATCGTGGTCAGCGGCTGCTCCGCGGGCGAGGCGGACCGGCTGCGGCGCGCCATGAGCCGCAAGCGCACCAAGGACGAGATGCACGCCGCCACGGCCGGCATCCGCGCGGGGATGAAGGCGCGCGGCGTAGACGAGCACGCGGCCGACAAGGTGCTGGGATGGCTGGAGGCGTGCGCCAGCTACACGTTCCCGGAGTCGCACGCCATCAGCTTCGCGCTGCTGGCGTACGCGAGCGCGTGGCTGCGGCTGTACTACCCGGCGGAGTACCTGTGCGCCATCCTGAACGCGCAGCCCATGGGCTTCTACCCCGTGTCCACGTTGATCCACGACGCAAAGCAGCACGGCGTGGAGGTGCGGCCCATCGACCTGGAGCACAGTGCGTGGGACTGTACGCTGGAACCGAAGTGCCAAGCGACAAGTGCCGAGTGCCAAGATGAGCCTTCGCTCGGCACTGGGCACTCGGCACTTGGCACTTCCCTTCCCCTGGCCGTCCGCGTGGGGCTTCGCTACGTGCGGGGGCTGGGGAGCGTGACGGGGCGGCGGCTCAAGCGCGAGCTGCAGGTCGCGCCGTTCACCTGCGTGCCGGACGTGGTGGAGCGCTTCGACGTGGAGCACGGGCTGCGCGCGCTGGCGGCGGCGGGCGCCTTTCGGTCGTGGATCCCGGGCGGGCCGCGCCAGGCGCTGTGGACGGTGCTGGGCGAGCTGCGCAACCGCCGCAGCGGCGGCCCGCTGGCGCCCGCCGTGCCCTCCACAGCCCAGCTGCCGCAGATGGCGGAGACGGAGCGCACGCTCATGGCGCACCACGTCACGGGCTTCGACATCGACGGCCACCCCATGCGCCACCTGCGCGAGCACCTGCAGGGGATGGGCGTGATGGCGCTGGATGGATTGAAGGACCCGGCACGCCGCCACGGGGAGCGCGTGACGGTGGCGGGCATGGTCATCGTGCGCCAGCGGCCGGGGACGGCCAAGGGCTTCGTGTTCGTGGGATTGGAAGACGAGACGAGCCGCGTGGACGTGATCGTGACGCCCCAGCTCTACGAGAAGGAGCGCGAGATCATCAACCGCAGCGGCATCCTGGCCGTGCGGGGGCGGATCGGAAAGGAGGACGGCGTGGTGAACCTCAAGGCGGAGACCTTCTTTGCCCTGCGCCTGGACGAGGCGGAGCAGATCGTCCGCTCACACGACTACCACTGAGCGGACGAGAACGGCGGAGGGGCAGGAGTCAGGCGGCGGATTTGCCCTTGCGATCAGTCTTGTCGT
>DATING010000892.1:0-1527 GCA_035474555.1 Longimicrobium sp.
TTCGCGCGGCTTCGTCCATCCTCCGCAGAAAAGAAAAAAACCGCGGGGGATGGGGGACGAGACGCGGTTCCAAACGCGCAACAGCCGGTGCCGTTGCAGGCTGTAACCTGTCCCCTGTCCCCTGTCCCCTGCAGTTACGAACCCGGCCCGCTCCGTAGAACAAGGCTCAGTAGAACGTCGTATACGAATCGATGATCCGCGCCCGTCCCTCCTCGGCCACCATCCGGTCGGCCGACGAGAGCACGGACTGCGCGTGGCGCCGGTCCTCGCTCACCACGCACACCGCGATCTCCGCCCGCTGCAGCAAGTCCTGGTGCGCCGTCTCGGCGGCCGAGACGTTGAACCGGGCGTGCAGGCGGTCCTTCAACCCCTTGACCACCGAGCGCTTCTCCTTGAGGGAGGCGCACCCGGGGATCTGGAGATCCCAGACCACCAGCCCCACCGTCACGGGCGAACCCCGGTCAGGTGGCCGCGTTGGCGCGCTCCCGCTCCTGCTCGGCCGCGATGCCGGCCAGGGTGCGGGCGATCTCCTCCACGCGGTAGCACTCCAGGACGTCGCCGATCTTGATGTCGTTGAAGTTGCGGATGTTCAGGCCGCACTCGAAGCCCTCGCGCACCTCGCGCGCATCGTCCTTGAAGCGCTTGAGGCTCTCGAGCTCGCCCTCGTACACCTGCACCGCGTCGCGCACCACGCGGATCTTGCCGCGACGGTCCAGCACGCCGCTGGTGACCATGCAGCCGGCCACCGTCCCCACGCGTGGCACCTTGAACAGCTGGCGGACCTCCGCCGTGCCCAGCATGACCTCGCGCTCCTCGGGGGTGAGCAGGCCTTCCATGGCCGCCCGCACCTCGGCAACCGCCTCGTAGATGATGTTGTACAGGCGGATGTCCACGTCCTCGCGCTCGGCCACGCCCCGTGCCTCGCCCGTGGGCCGTACGTGGAAGCCGACCACGATGGCGCCCGAGGTGGACGCCAGCAGCACGTCGCTCTCGTTGATGGCGCCCACGCCGCGGTGAATGACCTGCACCCGCACCTCGGCCGTGGACAGCTGCTCCAGCGAGTCGGACAGCGCTTGCACGGAGCCGTCCACGTCGCCCTTGATGACCAGGTTGAGCTGCGCCTGCTCGCCCTTGGCCAGCATGCGCGACAGGTCCATGAGCTTTACGCCGCGGCTCTTGATGCGCATGCGCTTCTCGCGCTCCAGCCGCTGGCGGGTCTGCGCGATCTCGGCCGCGCGGTCCGCCTCCATGCTGATGAGCTGGTCGCCCGCCCCCGGAACCCCGGGAAGACCCAGGATCTGCACGGGGATGGCCGGCCCGGCGGACGCCACCGGGCGGTTGCGCTCGTCCAGCATGGCGCGGATGCGGCCGGCGTACATGCCGCACACCACGTGGTCGCCCACGCGCAGGGTGCCGTTGGTCACCAGGACGGTGGCCACGGGGCCCTTGCCCACGTCCAGCTGCGCCTCGATCACCGTCCCCACCGCCTCGCGGTCGGGGTTGGCCTTGAGCTCCTGGATGTCGGCC
>DATING010000893.1:0-4184 GCA_035474555.1 Longimicrobium sp.
CGGTTGGCGGGCGCCCCCGAGCTGCTGGCGCTGCCCACGGACCGTCCGCGTCCGGCGGTGCAGACGTACCGGGGCGCCACCGTCCCCATGGAGCTCTCCGCGGAGCTGCTGGAGCGGCTGCAGGCGCTGGGACGCAGCGAGGGCGCGACGCTGTACATGGTGCTGCTGGGCGCGTTCCAGGTGCTGCTGAGCAGGTACGGCGGCAGCGAGGACGTGGTGGTGGGCAGCCCGATCGCCGGGCGCGGGCGGGGTGAGGTGGAGGGGCTGATCGGGTTCTTCGTCAACACGCTGGTCCTGCGCACCGACCTCTCCGGAGACCCGAGCTTCCGCGAGGCCCTGCGGCGGGTGCGGGAGGTGACGCTCGGGGCGTACGAGCACCAGGAGCTTCCCTTCGAGAAGCTGGTGTCCGAGCTTCAGCCGGAGCGCAGCTTGAGCCACGCGCCGCTCTTCCAGGTGCTGTTCACGCTGCAGAACGCAGAGGGCCGGGGAGGCGCTCTCGCCGGGCTGCGCGTGCGCGGAGTCGGAGCGGAGCTCGCGAGTGCCAAGTTCGACCTCTCCCTGGCCCTGGCGGCGACCCCCCAGGGCCTGCGCGGCGGACTGAACTACAGCACCGACCTCTTCGAGCCGGGCACCATCGAGGGCATGGTGCGGCACCTGGAGCGGGTGCTGGAGCAGGTCGCCTGGGACGCGGACCTGCGCCTTTCCGAGCTGAGGCTCACGGGCGAGGTGGAGCGGGCGCTGCTGGCGGCGGGCCACGCCACCCGGTCGTTCCCCGTCGCGGAGCGGCTCCACCAGCGCTTCGAGGCGCGGGCGCTGGAGCGGCCGCATGCCCCCGCGCTCACCTTCCAGGCGGAGACGCTGACGTACGGCGCGCTGAACGAGCGCGCCAACCGCCTGGCGCACCGGCTGCGCGCCCTGGGCGTGGGGCCCGGGACACGGGTGGGGATCGCGCTGGAGCGCTCGGCCGAGCTGGTCGCCGCCATCCTGGCCGTCCTCAAGGCGGGCGGCGCCTACGTCCCGCTCGACCCCTCCTACCCGGCGGAGCGCATCGCCTTCGTCCTGGAGGACGCGGAGATCCCGGTGCTGGTGACGGCGAGCCATCTCGTCCCGCAGCTCCCCGCCTTCTCCGGCGCCACGCTCCGCATCGACGCGGACGCCGAGGCGATCGCGGCGGAGAGCGGGGAGAACCCGCGCGTGGAGGCGGGGCCGGACACGCTGGCGTACGTTATCTACACGTCGGGATCCACGGGAACGCCCAAGGGGGTGCAGGTCACGCACGCCAACGGGGTCCGGCTCTTCGACGCCACCGACCCCTGGTTCGGCTTCGCGCCGGACGACGTGTGGACGCTCTTCCACTCGTGCGCCTTCGACTTCTCGGTCTGGGAGATCTGGGGCGCGCTCCTGTACGGCGGCCGGCTGGTCGTCGTCCCCTTCCTCACCACCCGCTCGCCCGAGGACTTCCACCGGCTGCTGGTGGATGAAGGGGTGACGATGCTGAGCCAGACGCCCAGCGCCTTCAAGCAGCTGGTGCAGGCCGACCTGGCCTCGGGCGTGGACCCTTCCGCCCTGCGCCTGCGCCACGTCGTCTTCGGCGGAGAGGCGCTGGACCCGCAGGCGCTGCGGCCGTGGATGGAGCGGCACGGCGACGAGCGGCCGCGGCTGGTGAACATGTACGGGATCACCGAGACCACGGTCCACGTCACCTACCGCGTGATCACCCGCGCGGACCTGGACCGCGCCGGGAGCCCCATCGGCGTGCCGATCCCCGACCTTGCCCTGTACGTCCTGGATTCCCGGCTTGAGCCCGTTCCCCCCGGCGTCCTCGGCGAGATCTTCGTCGGCGGCGCGGGGGTGGCGCGCGGCTACCTGAACCGGCCGGAGCTCACGGCCGAGCGCTTCATCCGCGACCCCTTCTCGGCCGATCCGGCGGCGCGGCTCTACCGCTCGGGGGACCTGGCCCGGCGGCGCGCGGACGGCGAGCTGGAGTACCTGGGGCGCGCCGACCAGCAGGTGAAGATCCGCGGCTTCCGCATCGAGTTGGGAGAGATCGAGGCCGCGCTGCTGGAGCTGCCCGCGGTCCGCGACGCGGCCGTGCTCGTGCGTGACGAAGCCCACCGCGAGAAGCAGCTCGTCGCGTACGTGGTCCTTCACCCCGGCCAGGCGGAAGACCCGGCCGCCCTGCGGGCCGCGCTCTCCGGGCGGCTTCCCGGCTACATGGTTCCGGCGGTGTTCGTCACGCTCCCCGAGATGCCGCTGACCGCCAACGGCAAGCTGGACCGGCACGCCCTCCCGGCACCCGAGGCCAGCCGGACGCTCCACCCGGCGTACGTCCCGCCCGCCTCGGCGGCGGAGCGCCTGCTGCAGGAGGTGTGGCAGGAGGTGCTCGGCGCGGAGCGGGTGGGCGTCCTGGAGAACTTCTTTGCCGCGGGCGGGGATTCCATGCGCGCGGTGCAGATGGTGGCCGCGCTGCGGAAGCGTGGCGTGGCGCTCACCGTCCGCGACCTTTTCGAAGAGCCGACCATCCGTGGGCTGGCGGAGCGCCGGGACGCGGCCGCCCCGGCGGGCGAGGCGCCGGACGGGAGCGTTCCCCACCACCTGGCCGACCTGGGCGAGGAAGAGCGGGCCCGCGTGCGGGACCTGTTTCCGGCCCCGGTCCAGGACGTGTATCCGGCAACCGGGATGCAGGCGGTGATGCTCTCCGCGTACGCCAGGGACACCGCGCGCGCCGGCGTCTATCACCCGCAGCAGTGCCACCGGCTCACCGATCCCTCCCTCTCGGCCGACGCGCTCCGCCACGCCATCGAGCAGGTGGTCCGCAGGCATGCGATCCTCCGCACCGTCTTCACGACGGCAAGCGACGGCACCCTGCTGCAGGTCGTCCGCGAGGATGCTTCCGTGCCCATCGGCTACCAGGACCTGCGCGGGCTTTCCCCGGACGAGCAGGAGCGCGCCGTCCAAGCCGGCGTGGCGGAGGATCTCGACACGCCGTTCGATCCGTCCGATCCCCACGGCTCGCTCATGCGCTTCGTGATCTTCCACCGCGAGGACCGCGTGGCCGATCTCCTGATCTCGGCGCACCACGCCATCGAGGACGGGTGGGGGAACGTGCACTTCCTCAACACCCTGTTCGAGGCGTACGCCGACGCCCGGGACGGCCGGCCGGTCTCCGCCGCGCCCGTGCCCAACACGTACCGCGAGTTCGTCGCGCTCGAGGCGGATATCCTGGCCTCGGACGAGGCGCGGACGTTCTGGCGGGACCGCATGCGGCACGTGTCTTCTCCCTGGCCCACGCCCCGCGGCGGCACCGGCGGATCCCCGCGCGAGTGCCGGGTCGGCGGCGTGGCCACGCCGGAGCTCACCGTGGCCCTGCGTGAAGTGTCTGCGCGGGAGGGAGTCGCCCTGAAGGCGCTCTACCTGAGCTCCTTCCTGGACGTGGTGGCGACGCTCTCGGGAGGGGAAGACGCGTGCGCCGGCGTGGTCTGGAACGGCAGGTCGGAGCGGCTCTCCGATCCGCTCACCGCGCTGGGCCTCTTCTGGAACCTCGTGCCGGTGGCACGGCCTGCGACCGCCTCCGGCGGTGCCGCGGGGCGGGCCTTGGCGGTCCACCAGGACCTCCTCCAGGCCGACCGCTTCGGGCGCTATCCCCTGGCGGAGATCATGGCGGAACACGGCGGGCGGGAGCCGTTCTTCTCCACCTTCAACTTCCTCCAGTTCCGGAACTGGTCTGGCCGGGATGCGGTCCGGGGGGCGGGGGCCCGCGTGGAGCCGGTGTACGGGCTCGACCGGCTTCACCTCCCGTTCAACCTGGCGCTCAGCCTCCCGGCCCGTGGCGAGGGCGCGACGCTGCGCGTCGAATACGACGACCGGTTCTTCAGCCGGGCCGACGTGGCCGCTGCGCTCGAGAGCTACCTCCTTCGGCTCGAAGCGCTGGCGTCCACCCCCGCTGGCGGGGCAGGGGGCGCGCTGCAGCTGGACGGCTCGCTCTCCCTTTCTTCTTCATCCACCCGGCCGACCCCGTGATGGGCTACGTGAACATCGTGCGCCACCAGGACCAGAGATCGCGTCCCGTGCGGCGGATCGCGTCCGAGCACGTGGCGGCCATCCGCCACGCAGGGCCGCGACCGCCGCACGACCGGGCGCCGGCCCCCCGGGCCCGGCGCGCGACGCATCCCTCGCAGGCCACG
>DATING010000894.1:0-2888 GCA_035474555.1 Longimicrobium sp.
AATGGTATCAGACACTACCCGAGCCACCAGAGCCTCCCTGGCCACGCCAATGCTTCGCGCGTCGTCTCCGACGTGGAGGCCGTGCCGCGCGCCGCCTGCCCCGCCGAGCCTCAGCCCCCGCCCGCGGCGAACGCGCGGATCGCGCGGGAGATCGCCGCGCCCAACCCCTCCGCATTCCCTTTCTTCCACATGGTGTGGTGCTCACCGGGAACGCGCTCCAGCCGGAACGGAGCGCCCCCCGGCAGGTCCCGCCAGCCGCGGCGCGGGTCCGTCGCCGGGTCGTCGGTGGTGAAGAGGTGGACGGGGACCGGGAGCGGCCCGGGGACGAACTCCGCAAAGGCGCGCTTGAGGAGGGCGATCCGGCTCTCCACCCGCTCGGCCCGGGCCACGGTGAGCGTCTCGGGAAGGAGCCCCCGCGCCTTGCACGTGGCGATGAAGGCCGGCAGGTCCTGGCCCTCGGTATCGTCCCTCAGCGCCCCGAGCGCCTCGGGCGTCGCCGGCGACAGGCCGCTGTCCCGGGCCAGCAGCTCCAGCACCGCGAACTGCCGCGCCCGCGGCGAGTCACGGTTCGGCAGGCCGGCCGGGTTGGTGCCGTCCAGCAGCCCGACGAACTCCACCGCCCGTCCTGTCATGACCAGCCGCTCCGCCACCGCGTAGGCGAAGACCCCGGCGGCCGACCACCCCGCCAGGCGATACGGCCCCTCCGGCTGCACCTCCGTAATCATCCGCACCAGCCGGGTCACCAGGTCGTCCGGGGAGCCGAGCTCGTCCGGGTCGTTGAGCGGCCCCGGCAGGGCATAGAGGGGGATCTCGGCGTCCAGGTGCGCGCGGAGGAGCTGCCCGTAGAAGACGACCCCCTGCGTGTCGTGCGCCACGAACAGGGGGCGCTCGGAGCCGGTCTCCCTGACCGGGATGGCGTGGTCGGTGCCGAACCACGCGCCGTTCCCGGCCAGGTGCGTCGCGAGGTCGCAGAGCGTCGGGTGCGCGAACACGTCCTCTACCGTCGCCGCGGGGTTCAGCGCCTCGCGCACCCGGTTCACCAGCCGGACGGCGAGCAGGGAGTGGCCACCCAGGTCGAAGAAGTGGTCGCGCCGGCTCACCTGCTCCACCCCCAGCAGATGCTCCCAGATCTCCGCCAGCACCTGCTCCGTCAGGGTGCGCGGCGCCTCGGGGCCGCGGCGCGCGTACGCGGCGCCGTCCGGCGCCGGGAGCGCCGCGCGGTCCAGCTTGCCGTTGCTCGTGCGCGGAAGCGCCTCCAGCCGCACGTACGCCGCCGGCACCATGTACGCCGGCAGACAGGCGTCGAGGTGCGCCCTCAGCGCGTCGGCCGCGGCCTCGCCGACGACGTAGGCCACCAGCCGCTTCACCCCCGGGGCGTCTTCCCGCGCCAGCACCACCGCCTGGCGCACCGCCGGGTGCTCGCGGAGCCGCGCCTCGACCTCGCCCGGTTCGATGCGGAAGCCGCGGATCTTTACCTGGAAGTCGGCGCGCCCCAGGAACTCCAGCGTCCCGTCGGCCCTCCAGCGGCCCCGGTCGCCGGTGCGGTACATCCGCGCGCCGCCTTCCGTCGAGAACGGATCGGGGACGAAGCGATCGGCCGTCAGCCCGGTGCGGCCCCGGTAGCCGCGCGCCACGCCGGCCCCGCCCACGTACAGCTCGCCCGCCACGCCCACCGGCGCCGGCGCGCCCCGCGGGTCCAGGACGTACATCCGCGCGTTGGCGACCGGCCGGCCGATGGCGGGCGCACGGACGTCCCCGGCCGGACACGGGTGCCAGGTGGAATCGATGGTCGCCTCGGTGGGGCCATACAGGTTGACCACCTCGCCCACGCCCGCCGCCCTCGCCTCCCCAACCAGCGCCGACGAAAGCGGCTCACCTCCACAGAAGAGGGTACGGCAGGGGAGCGATCCGTCCGCCGGAAGCGCGCCGAGCACCGCCTGCAGGACGGTCGGGACGAACTGGGCGATGGTGACCCCGCCCTCCTGGACGGCGCGCCCGATGGCGCCCGCGTCCCGGGCCGCGGCGGAGGAAAGGAGCAGCATCCGCGCGCCGGTCGCCAGCGGCGTCCACAGCTCCCAGACCGATGCGTCGAACGAGATCGACGTGCGCTGCAGCACCGTGTCGCCCGCGCCGATGCCGAACGCCGCGGCCTGCCACGCAGTGTGGTTGACCAGGCTGCGGTGCTCCACCATCACGCCCTTGGGGCGCCCCGTGGAGCCGGAGGTGTAGATGATGTACGCCAGGTGGCCGGGCGTGAGCCCCGCGCGCGCGGGGTTCGTCTCCGGCCCCCGCGCCCACGCCGCGGCGGGGGCGTCGAGAACGACGGTCGGAACGTCCAGCCCCGCGAACATGGCGGCCAGCGACGACTGCGTTACGAGCGCCGCCGGCGCGCTGTCCTCCAGCATGTAGTGCAGCCGGTCGGCGGGGTATGCCGGGTCCAGCGGCACGTAGGCGCCGCCCGCCTTGAGGATGGCCAGCAGGCCGGCGACCATCTCCGGGCCGCGCTCCAGGCAGATCCCCACCCGTGCGTCCGGCCCCACGCCCAGCGCGCGGAGGTGGTGCGCCAGCCGGTTCGCCCGTGCGTTCAGCTCCGTGTAGGTGAGACGCTCCCCTTCGAACGACACCGCCTCCGCCTCGGGCGTCCGCTCCACCTGGGCTTCGAAGAGCTCGTGGACGCACGCGCCGGCGGGGAACGCGGCGCCGGACGCGTTCCACGCCTCCACCACCCTGCGCCGCTCGGCCGCGGAGAGCAGGTCCAGCCGCTCCACGGGCCGGTCCCCGCCGGTGGCCATCTCCCGCAGCACCCGCCGCAGGTAGCCCGCCCAGCGCTCCACCGTCTCCCGGTCCAGGAGCGAGGTGGCGTACGTCAGGCTGCCCACGATGCGGTC
>DATING010000895.1:0-8879 GCA_035474555.1 Longimicrobium sp.
GGGGATTCGGCATCATCATACGCGCGCGGCCGCGTCGTGACAAACGGGTGTGGATGGATGTGTCCGCGAGGTATCGTTCCGGGCGGTTTGAAAACCGCGGCTGCAACGGCACGAAGCCCGCCTGCGCGGACTCGGTAGCCGGGCGATTTACGGCGGCCGAAGCACCTGTGCGTCCGCAACGAGGGCGTCCGCCGGCTCCGTACCGGGCGGTTGAAACCGCGGCTGCAACGGCACGAAGTCCGCCTGCGCGGACTGCACCGCGGCCTGCCGTCGCGCAGGTCGATCCCGTGCACGGGCGGTCTTGTCTTTACGCGGTTGAAGCCCCGTTCGGCGAGCGCCAGCGAGTCGAGACGGGGCTTATGGCTTTCCCAGCGGCGGATTCATCCGCTCATCCTCCCGCTGGGATTCCACCAATCCGCCAGCATCCCGCACTTTCGCACTTTCGCACTTTCGCACTTCCGCACTTCGATCCATCCCCGCACCCTCCGTATCACAAACGGAACTTTCCCGCCCCCTGCGCGGTCCCAAGCGCCGCCCCGCTGGCAGGCCGCACGCCGGGGTGCTAAATCTCTCGCGGGCCGTCCCGAAGCAACCGCACTCCATCGCACCCTGATGCGCTCCATCTTTCCCGCCCGCGCCCCGCGCCCCCATCGGGCCGCCGTGCTGGCGCTGCTGCTGGCCGCCGTGCCCGCCGCGGCGCAGCCCCGCGTGGACTACGAGATCCGCTTTCCCAACCGCGTGCACCACGAGGCGGAGGTCACGGCGACCTTTCGCGGCGTTCCCGCCGGGCAGCCGCTGCAGGTGCGCATGAGCCGCACGTCGCCCGGCCGCTACGCGCTGCACGAGTTTGCCAAGAACGTGTACAACCTCCGCGCGGCGGACGGGTCCGGGCGCGCGCTCTCGTTCACCCGGCCGGACCCGCACCAGTGGGACGTGGCGGGGCACGACGGCACCGTGACCGTGCAGTACACGCTGTTCGGCGACCGGGTGGACGGGACGTACGCGGGGATCGATGCCAGCCACGCGCACCTGAACATCCCCGCCACGTTCGTCTGGGCGCGGGGGATGGAGACGGCGCCCGTGCAGGTGCGCTTCGAGCGGCCGCAGGGGTGGCGCGTGGCCACGCAGATGGTGCCCACGGCGGACTCGGCCGTGTTCACCGCGCCGGACATGCACTACTTCATGGATTCGCCCACGGAGGTGGGGCCGTGGGACGTGCGCGAGTGGACCGTGCAGGGGCCCGGCGGCCGGCCGTCCACGGTCCGCCTGGTGCTGCACCACACGGGGACCGCGGAGGAGCTGGACCGGTTCGCGGACAAGGCGCGGCGCGTGGTGGCGGAGCAGATCGCGATGTGGGGCGAGCCGGCGGGATACGACTTCGGCACGTACACCTTTTTGGCGGACTACCTGCCCTGGGCGGCGGGAGACGGGATGGAGCACCGCAACAGCACCGTGCTCACGTCGTCGCAGTCGCTGGCGCGGGCGGAGATCGGGCTGCTGGGCACCGTGTCGCACGAGTTCTTCCACTCGTGGAACGTGGAGCGCATCCGCCCCGACGCCCTGGAGCCGTTTCGCCTGGACGAGGCCAACATGAGCGGCGAGCTGTGGTTCGCCGAGGGCTTCACCAGCTACTACGATGACCTTTCCATCCGCCGCGCCGGGCTGTACACGGACGCGGAGTACGCCGATGCCGCCGGCGGCATCGCGAACGCCGTCCTGAACGCGCCCGGCCGCCGCTTCTTCTCCGCCGTGGAGATGAGCATGCAGGCGCCGTTCGTGGACGCGGCCGCCAGCATCGATCCCCACAACCGCGGCAACACCTTCCTTTCCTACTACACGTGGGGATCGGGGATCGCGCTGGGGCTGGACCTCACCCTGCGCTCGCGGTTCACGGGCATCACGCTCGACGACTACATGCGCGCGGTGTGGCGCGAGTTCGGCCGCGCGCAGACGGAGGCACTGGCGCCCGCGCGGCCATACGCCGTGGCGGACCTGCGCCGCGTGCTGGGCGAGGTCACGCGCGACACGGCGTTCGCCAACGACTTCTTTCGGCGCTACGTGGAGGGCCGCGAGTCGGTGGACTACGGCGCGCTGCTTGCCAACGCGGGCTTTCTGCTGCGCAAGGCGCAGGCGGGGCGGCCCTGGCTGGGCGCCGTGCTGGGGACGGCGGACGACAGCAGCGGCGTGATGGTCAACGGCTACCCGCTGGCGACGGGATCGCTGTACGCGGCCGGCATCGACCGCGGCGACGTGATCGTCTCCCTGGACGGCCAGCCCGCGCGGACGGGCGACGCGCTCGCCGCGCTGCTGGCGGGGCGCCGGCCGGGCGACGTGGTGACGGTCGAGTTCGTGCAGCGGGGGGAACGGAAGACGGCGCGGATGACGCTGGTGGAGAACCCGGCGCTCGAGGCGGTGCCGTACGAGAGCGCGGGAATGCAGGTGACGCCCCGGATGCGCGCCTTTCGCGAGGCGTGGCTGGCTTCGAGCGTGGGCCGATGAGAGGAACCGAGATGCGGGTGATGGCGAGACTTGCCGCTGCGTGCGCCCTGGCCGTGGGCGTGGCGTCCGCGTGCGGCAACGACGATGGACCGTCCACCAACGAACCGCCCATGGAAGCTTCCGCGCCCGTGGAGTCCGTCGTGCAGGTGCGCAGCTATCCGCACGACTCCACCGCGTTCACGCAGGGCCTGGTGTGGCGCGCCGGCCGGCTGTACGAGAGCACCGGGCGATACGGTCAGTCCACGCTGCGCCTGGTGGAGCTGGAGACGGGCCGGGTGCTGCAACGGGAGAACCTGGGGCAGCAGTACTTTGCCGAGGGGTTGGCCGCGGTGGGCGACACCCTGTACCAGCTCACCTGGAAGGAGGGCGTGGCCTTCATCTGGGATCCCGCCACGCTGCGCAAGATTGGGCAGATCGCCTACAGCGGCGAGGGCTGGGGCCTGACCTCCGACGGGCGGCGGCTGATCGTGAGCGACGGGAGCAGCTACCTGTCGTTCGTGGACCCGGTCACCTTTGCGCTGGACACGACGCTGCGGGTGACGGACGGTGGGCGACCCGTGGACCAGCTGAACGAGCTGGAGTGGGTCAAGGGCGAGGTGTGGGCGAACGTGTGGCACACGCAGCGCATCGCCCGCATCGATCCGCAGACGGGACGGGTAAAGGGATGGCTGGACCTGACGCCCCTCATCCCCACCCTGCGCGACCCGGAGGCCGTGCTGAACGGCATCGCCTACGATCCCGAGGCGGACCGGCTGCTGGTGACGGGCAAGCTGTGGCCGGCGCTGTACGAGATCCGCATCCCCTCGCTGGGCATCGGCAATGGGAGCGGAGCGCAGTCCTCCGCCCCCGCGCCGGCCGCGGGCGCCGCACCGGCGGATTCCACGCCCTGATCGCGTCGCGAACGCCTCAGCCGCTTGTTTTCCTGAGGGAGGCGCCGCCGGAGCCGTACCGCTGCACATGCCATGGCGCCGACCGAAGGATCTACTGTCCCGCGATCGACGGCCGTTCCGTGGCGGGGACTCGCCCCTAGCGTAGTCCTGGTCGTAATGGCAGCGGGCGAGGATGGACCGGCGGAGGCAGGGATCGATCGCGGGCGAGCAGACCCTTCGGTCGGCTGCGAAGGGCCGTGCACGGGCTGGATCCGTCACGCCTCCCCCAGGAAAACAATGCTGGGGACGAGATTTGGAATCCGCGGGGACGTGAAACCATTGGTCGGCCGGCGCCGTAGAGATGAGCGTTAGAGCAGACCGTCACCCTCACGCCGACCTACCATGCTGGTTCTGCAGTTTCTGTTTCGGACCGTGCTCGCCGGCTTGATCCTCAAGCTGCTGGGTGGGTTCGCCCCGATCCTCCGCCGGTTGATCCGCCTCTGGCGCTGAGCGACGGCTCTGACCCCCGGCCGGGCCCCATCATGGGCGCCCGGCCGGCCGCGTTGTATCCATCCGAGCCCATCCGCTGATCACGGGGCACTGGCGCGGGAGAGGCGCCGCGCGCACCGTATCCACCGTGCCGCATCCGTCTCTCCCTCGCATCCGTTCCATGCCCATCGTCCCCACGCTCACCACGCCGCGCCTGGTGCTGCGCCCGTTCGTGCCGGAGGACGCGCCGGCGGTGCACGCGTATCTGCAAGACATCGAGATGGCGCGCACCACGGCTACCGTGCCGCACCCGTATCCCGAGGGCGCGGCGGAGGCGTGGATCGTGTCTCACGCCATCCAGCACGAGACGGGCGAGGCGGTGGTGCTCGCCATCACGCTGCGCGACGGCGGGATGCTGGTGGGCTCCATGACGCTGCGGATGGACATGGCGCACCGGCGCGGCGAGCTGGCCTACTGGGTGGGGCGGCCGCACTGGTCCCGCGGATACGCCACGGAAGCCGCCGACGCCCTGATGCGCTGGGGATTCCGCACGCTGGGCCTGCACCGCGTCCACGCCGCGCACCTGACGCGCAACCCCGGCTCCGGCGGGGTGCTGCGCAAGATCGGCATGCGGCACGAGGGCACGCTGCGCGGCCACGTGCTCAAGTGGTGGATGCTGGAGGACTTGGAGGTGTGGGGCGTGCTGGAGGACGAGCTGGACGGGATGAATGCCGCGTAGCGCGTCGTTTCCCCGTCCTTCGATGTCCTTCTGGGGAGCACCGGACCCACGCTCGACCCGGAAACCGGTTGCCACCCGGCGTGGCACTCCCCCGTGACGGACCAGTCCGCGCAGGCGGACTTCGTGTAGTCGTTGCGGCGAATTCATTCGCTCTGTACTCCCCTCCGCCACCTGCTCTACGCACCTGCCCGGGAGACCGCCGCCCGTCAGCGCTCGACGAGGATGGTGCCGGCGTCGGCCTGCACGGGGTAGGACTCGCGCACGGCGCCCGTGAACCACGCCTGCACCCTCGCCCCCACCGCCAGGTCCGCGGCGGTGCCGCGCGAGATCTACCCGCCGCTGCGGACGAGGACGCGCGTGCCGGGGCCGGCGTAGACCCACGCGACGGGATAGCCGGCGCTGCGGGTGGCGACCTGCTCCACCAGCATGCTCCGCACCGTGTCGTTGCCCCCCACCTGCTTCACCTCGCCGATGATGCTGGCGGCCTCGCCGGGAACGCCCGCGTTCAGCGCGCCGGGGACGTCGGGCTCGCCGGGGGCGCCGCCGGTGCACGCGGGCGCCGACAGGAGCAGGGCCAGCACGGCCGCCAGGGCCAGTCGCTTCATGTTCGATCTCTCCCTCGCAGGTGCGGTCCGACCGTCCCTCCGTCGCGGTAGAACGCGCGCCGCGGCGCGATCGGGACAGCGCGGCGCCATCTGCCCCGGGCCGGCGCGAAGGAGGCAGAACCGGCGGAAACATGGTATCTTACGCACCGCATCCGCCGCGCCAGCTTCCGTTTCTCGCCCGTGGCGCGGCCCCTGCGCCGGTCCACGACGAGCCGGCCGGCCCGCGGAATTCCATCCCATCCAACCCGTCCCCTGGAGAACGCATGCGTGCTGGTATTGCCGCGGCCGCCCTGGCCACCCTGGTGCTCGCCGCCCCCGCCGCCGCACAGCCCAATGCCACCCAGGTGCTGCGCGGCGCGGTGCAGGCCATCAACCGCAGCCACGGGCCGCAGGTGCAGGACTACACCTTCACCATGGTGCACGGCGCCACGCGCACGCCCGTCTACGTGGAGCGCGGCGACGAGGAGTGGATGGTGCACGCGTCCGAGGAATCGCCCATGGGCTCGCTCATGAGCATGGCCGTGGTGTGGCCCACCTTTGCCGACGTCGAAGACGACGGCGAGGAGATCACCGAGGCGATGGAGGCGGCGCGCTACGTCCGCTCCGAGCGGGTGGAGGGCCGCGCCACGCACGTGATCACCGCCGATATGGGCGAGGACGCCGTGGAGGAGGTGGACACGGCGCTGGTGTACATCGACGCGGAGACCAGCCACCTGCTGCGCATGTACGTCGTGGGCGAGATGCCCGCGGAAGGGGGCCAGTTCGCGGGCGGGGACATGCGCCTGACGGTGGACATGCTGGACCACCAGGAGACGGACGGCGTGGTGGTGCCCCGGCGCGTCCGCGTGCGGATGCTGATGGAGATGCCCGAGATGAGCGCCGACGACCTCGCGCAGATGAGCATGTCCATCACGGCCGTGCGTGCGCAGCTGGAGGGCTCCACCGACCCCGAGGAGCAGGGCCTGCTGGCCGTGGTGGAGATGTTCGCGAAGATGCTGGATGGCGGCGAGCTGGACCTGCCCATGACCATCGAGGACGTGGTCGTGAACGCCGGCCCGCCCGCGTGGCTGGACGAGGAGATGTAGGCTTCGCGCCGGGCGCCGACGCCGCCTGGATGGACATCCACCCGACGAGGAAAGCTTCGCATGCGATTCCGTCTCGCCGCGGCCGCGCTGGCCGCCGTGGTCTTTGCCGTCCCCGCCCCCGCGCAGCCCGGCCCCGCGCTGGAGATGCTGCGCGGCGTGATGCAGCGCCTGGTCGTCAACACCGAGGGTGTGGAGAACTACACGCTCACGCTGCGCTCCGGCGCCCTGTCCACGGAGATGTACGTGTACCGCGACGGTGACGACTGGGAGGTCGCCGCCCCGGACGACGACCCGCTGGGCGGGATGCTCAAGCCGCTGGTGGTGTGGCCCAGCTTTGGCGCGCTGCTGGAGTCCGACGAGGTGAGCGGCGAAGAGATGGAGGAGCTCGGCGATGCCGTTGCCGTGACCCGCGAGACGGTGAACGGCCGGCCGGCGGACGTACTGATGATGCGGATGTCGGCGCTGGCGGACGAGGAGGACAGCGGGATGGATTCGGTGCGGCTGTTCGTGGATCCCGAGACGCGGCAGATCCTGCGTGTGCACGTAGCAGGCGGCGCCGAGACCATGCGCGAGATCGCGCCTGGCGGTGGCACCATGCAGTTGACCCTGGACTTCGCCGACTATCGCGAAACGGAGAGACTCACCCTGCCGCATACCCTGCGGATGGCGATGGAGCTCGAGCTGGAGATGGATGACGAGGAGCGGGCCGGGATGGCGGCGGGGCTGGAGGCCGCACGGGCGCAGATGGCGGGCACCGACAGTCCCCAGGCGCCGCAGGCGAACGCGATGATCGAGCTGTTCGTCGGCCTGCTGACGGAGGGGCGGGTGGAGATCCCCGTCACGGTGGAGAATGTGCGGGTGAACGCCGGCCCGCCCGCCTGGTTCCAGAACTGATACCGATTCCCCAGGTTTCTCGTGCATTCCGGCCCAAGATCTGAACGCAGAGTTCGCAGAGAACAGAAGGAGTTCGCAGAGTACGGATCGATCTTTTCTCTGCGAACTCTCTTTTCGACTCTGCGAACTCTGCGTTCAAGTCGTTCTTCCATTCTGCACAGGAGATTGGGAGAATCCGTATGACGGGGCGGATGGGGATTGACGGCGGCGCGGGGGAGAGTCACGCCGCACCGCACGCGGAGGGGCGCTGGACGCGGCTGGCGGGGCATCCCGCGGCCCCCGCGCTCCTCTTTGCGTTCGCGGTGGTGGAAGGGTGCCTGTTCCCCGCGCCCACGGAGGCGCTGTACGCGGCGCTGGCCCTGGCACACCCCCGCCGGTCGTGGGCGCTGGCGGCCGTGGCGGCGGCGGGCTCGGTGACGGGCGGGGTGGTGGCGTGGACGTTCGGCGCGTGGTTCTACGAGCGCCTGGGGGAGCGGGTGCTGGCCCGCTACGGGCTGCTGGACCGCGTGCAGGCCGTGAGCGCGCTCTACCGGCAGAACGCCGCGCTGGCGCTGGTGACCTCCGGCTACACGCCCGTTCCGTACGTGCTGTACGGCATCGTCGCGGGCGCGTCGGGCATCGGCCTGGGGACGTTTGCCGCGTTCTCCGCCGTGGGGCGTGGGCTCAAGTACGCGATCCTCGCCGGCGTCGCGCGCCTGGCGGGGCCCACGCTGCGCAGGTGGATGGAGCGCAGCCGCGTCGCCGTGATCATCGTCCTCGCGCTGATTGCCGCCTTTGCGGTGACGGGATTGATGGCGATGATCCGCTGAGCGCCGGATCGCGATCCGGGCGGAAGGCGACGAAAACGAGAGCGGCCCCGGGCACGAAGCCCGGGGCCGCTCTCATCGTTGAACCCCGCGACTGGACTACGCCGCCCGCGTGCGCGTCACGCTGACGGTGCGGCCGCAGAAGGTGCCGTTGAGCGTGTAGGTGCGCATGGCGGGGTTCCAGGTGGAGGTCAGGTCCACCGTGCACGAGCCGCTGGCGCCCGTCTCGCTGCGCGCCCAGTCGAAGCTGCCCTTCTGGGTGCTGGTGCGTGTGCCCGGCTGGCCGGCGGTCCACGTCTGCTGCGACGTGAGCCGGACGCCGGGCGTGCCCGTGACCGTCATGGTGCCCTCGCCACGCCGCGCGGGGAACGCGCACGCCGCGTCCGTGCGCGTGGCGTCGAACTGTACGCTGCCGCTTCCCTGACCGTCGCGCTGGACCTCGCGGGAGCCCTGTAGCGTGGCCGTGCCGCCGGACGGGCAGGCGCGCGTGCTGGTGAACTGGATGGTCGCCGTCGCCTCCGCGGGGCCGCCGGGAAGCAGCGCCTGCGAGGGGCCGCCGTAGCCGTCCATCACCCCCGCGCCCACCTCGTCCCACGCGGTCGCCAGCTCCATCGCCTCGTCCTGCGTGAGCGACGCGTCGCCGCCACCGGTGGGCGATTCGCTGTCACAGGCGGCGAGCGCGAGCACCATCAGGGCGGGGAGCACGGTTCTGCGCTGCATGGGGAGCCTCACGGGATTCGGGGGGACGGGGGACGCGGCCGACAGGTCCGCGTTCATCTACCAGTACAGCGCACCCCGTCCGCGCGTTGGGGACGCGTTCGAGCGGGCAGGCGGATCGGAGAGAACGCTTCCGATCACCCCGCCTGGCTGACAGGAATCCTCCTACCCCACCC
>DATING010000896.1:0-3389 GCA_035474555.1 Longimicrobium sp.
GACGGGCGTCAGGCGGGGCGGCGGCGTTACGGCCCGGTACCCGGGCGTCGATTGCCATTTCGCAGCCCGGGTCCACCGGCTGCCCGCCGGAGAAGCAGCCGCGCGTGCCGCACGGCCCGCCAGGGCCGAAGGGTAAAACGAGCCGCCGCCCCGCGCCACGGATGGCGCGGGGCGGCGGCGGTACGGACTCAGTACTCGCCCGCGACGGCGTCCTCGTACGGCGGCTCAGTGGGCTGGAAGCCCGAGCGGCACGTCTCGCAGCTGGTCGGATCCGTCGGATCGGACGGGAAAAGCGGTTCGGAGGGACGAAGGGCCATGAGATGCTCCTTGTTCGGTGAGGAACTACGGGTTTGCGCACGGAGGATAGCCACTCGAATTCGTTTGAGCAATAGCGTCGTTAAAGGTGTATGGCGTGCACACACCCTGCGGCTCGTTCATCACGTCCAAACGGATGCAACTGCTTCCGCCGCAAGGATCAGCGAGATCTCACCCATCTCCGCGCTTTGTTCTTCCAGTGTCGTAAACCGATCGTATCGGGGCATGCCGTCGCACGGGAATCCACAGGCGATGATCACGGTTTCCATCCGGTGCAAGGCCCCTGCTCCACGTCTGCCCTCCCCTTGCCACGCCTCCGCATCACGGGTAAATCGCCCCGCATCCTTCTCTTCTCCGTCCGCGAAACCGCCGATGAACGAACCGCACCTGATCCTGTGGCGATGGATGGACCGGCCCGGGCACGAGGCCTCGCGCCTGGAGTCCGTCGCCGGCGAATGGCACCTGCGCGGCACGTCCGTGCTGATGGAGGCGGGCGAGCCCTGCAGCCTGTCGTACCACGTCGTCTGCGACGGGGCGTGGCGGACGCGGCGGGCGACGGTGCGTGGCTGGGTGGGCGCGCGGGAGGTGGACGTGCAGATCGAGACGGAGGGCGGGCGCTGGCGGATGAACGGCGCGGAGGTGCCCGCGGTGGAGGGATGCGTGGACGTGGACCTGAACTTCAGCCCGTGCACCAACCTGCTCCCCATCCGGCGCCTGGACCTGGCCGCCGGCGGCGAGGGGGCCGTGAGCGCCGCGTGGTTGCGCTTCCCGGGCTTTCAGCTGGAGCGGCTGGACCAGACGTACCGCCGCACGGGCGAGCGGGCGTACCGCTACGAGAGCGCGGACGGCACCTTCATGCGGGACCTGGACGTGGACGAGGCCGGCTTCCCCACCCGCTACCCGGGCTTCTGGGAAGCGGAGGGTGGCGCATGACGCGTCACACGCCGACGCGCCGCCAGCGGCTGCAGGTGATCTTTGCGTTCCTGGTGATCTTCGGGGCCGCGATGTTCCTCGTGAGCCCGCATCCCACCCGTGCGCAGATCATCTTTCGCCTCGCGCTGATGCTCGCCGGCATCGCCGGCATGGCGTGGCTCAACGCGAAGAAAGAACGGGGACGATAAGGGCAGGGTTGATCCAGGATCGCTTCCTGACTAACTTGTATTACAACGTATGACAGGGGTAGAAAATGGCTACCGTGCTGACGGTTCGGCTGGACGATGAGATGGCGGAAGCGCTCGACCGCGCGTGCGAGTGGTCCGGAAAGAACCGGAGCGACCTCGTCCGGGACGCGCTGAAACGCCAGGTTCGGCTCATGGAGTTCGACGCGCTCCGCGAGCAGCTGATGCCCTATGCAGAGGCGCAGGGATGGCTGACCGATGAGGACGTCTTCCGCGACGTATCTTGAAGATCTTCGCGGACACGAACGTTCTCGTCAGCGCCTTCGGCACCCGGGGGCTGTGCGCGGATCTCATCCGCCACGTCATCGCCGAGCACGAGCTGCTCTGCGGTGAGGTCGTGCTGGACGAGCTCGAGCGTACGCTCCGCGTCAAGCTCAAGGTGCCCGCACTGCTCGTCGCGGCGCACCTTCGCACGTTGCGTTACTTCCCCGTCGCTCCCAACCCCACGACGCTACCCGACTACGACGTTCGGGACAGCGACGACAAGCTTGTCCTGGCATCCGCGATCAACATCGGCGCCGACGTGCTCGTGACCGGAGACAAGGACCTGCTCTCGATTCGCGAGCAGGTGACCGAGTTGAAGATCCTGGAGCCGCGCGCACTCTGGGAGTTGATTCGGCCGTCGCGAGCCTGATGCGTGCCCGCGAGAGCGGGTAGCGCCGGGCGACAGGATATCACAGCACGAACGAAAGCGGCCGCGGCGCCCCGAGAGGCGCCGCGGCCGTGTGCGTGTCAGCGGATCGTGGGTCAGTGGGCGTTCTCGTCCTCGATCAGGTAGATCGGGGTGAGGGCCTCCGTGTGCTCGCCGACGGTGAGCTGGAACTCGTAGGTGCCGGCCCGGGGAAAGACCAGGCCGTCGATGGGGATGGCCATCTGCGTGCGGGCCGGGCGGTGGATGGCGTACTGGTCCTCCACCTGGGTCTGCGCGTTGATGGTGAGCGCCGGCGCGCGGTCCGGATCGATCAGGTTGACGCTGAAGTCGATGGCGCCGCGCTCCGTGGCGTCCCACTCGATGGTGGTGACGAGCGTCAGCCGGTCCTGCTTGGCCGGAAAGCCGCGCGCGTACAGCTCGTGGAAGATGCCGTTCACGTCCATGCGCCCGTCGTGGCGCAGCTGGGCATCTTCGGCGATGACGGAATACAGGACTTTCATCGGAAATCAGGATTGGAGTAGGAAAGTACCTAGTGCCAAGTACCAAGTGCCTAGCAACGGCATTCAGTACTTGGCACTTGGAACTAGGCACCAGGCACCAGGCACTTGGCACTAGTCACTGCCGTTCAACCTCACCCGCACCGCCTCCGCGTGGCCATGCAGCCCCTCGGACTCGGCCAGGCGGATGACGTACTCGGCGTCACGGCGCAGGCGCGCGGGGGACAGGCCGATCAGGCTGGTGCGCTTCACGAAGTCGTACACGCCCAGCGGGCTGGCGAAGCGCGCCGTGCCCCCCGTGGGGAGCACGTGGTTGGGGCCCGCGAAGTAGTCGCCCATGGGCTCCGGGCTGCTGCTGCCCAGGAAGATGGCGCCCGCGTTGCGAATGCGCCCCGCCAGCAGCAGCGGCTCGGCCACCAGCAGCTCCAGGTGCTCCGGCGCGCGCAGGTCCGCCACCGTAGCCGCGTCCTCCAGCGTGTCCACCAGCACGATGGCGCCGTTGGCCTCCAGCGCCGCGCGGGCCACGTCGCGCCGCGGGTTGCGCTCCAGCAGGCGCTCGATCTCCGCGGGCACGCGCTCCGCCAGCGCGGCGCTGGTCGTCACCAGCCACGAGATGGCGTCGGGGTCGTGCTCCGCCTGGCCGATGAGGTCGGCGGCCACGTGCACGGGGTCGGCCGTCTCGTCCGCGATCACCAGGATCTCCGACGGGCCGGCCACCATGTCGATGTCCACCGTGCCGAACACCTG
>DATING010000897.1:0-1741 GCA_035474555.1 Longimicrobium sp.
ATGAGGGACAAATCTGGGGAGACAACCGATATTGAGAGGGAGCAGGTCGCTACTGCCTTGCGAATAAGCACTGCCTTTCTCACCGACACCACAACGAATGCCGTTCAGAGGGCGCACCGCCGCACGGCGCCCGCCCCCGCGACGGCACCCCGCGATCCCCCACCCTTCCCCAGGGGTTTTTGGGGGAGGGTGGGCGAGGGTTACGAGCCCGGGTGGGGGCGCCGCTGGGACTCCGCCTCCGCACCCCCGTTCACCTCCAGCGCCACGCGGACGGCGGATTCCACGGCGCCCTCGATCCACGCGTGCTTGAGCGAGGTGTGCTCGCCCGCGAAGTGCACCGACCCCTCTGCCGCGGGGATGTCCAGGTGGAGCTGCGTGAGCTGCCCCGGCGTGAAGACCGCCGCCTCGCCGAACGCGTAGCGGTTGCGCAGCCAGCTCTGCGTCTGCCCGTGGCCCGTGTAGAACACCTCGATGCGCCGCCCGTGGATGCTCTGCAGGCCGCGCAGGGCAAAGGCGTAGCGCTCGTCGTCGCTCATGGAGTCCCAGCGCGACGCGTCGTCCGCCCAGCTGTAGCTGGCCAGCACCACGCCGCCGTCGCTCCCGGGAACGGGATGGGACGGGTAGTACAGGAAGCGGTTGGGGTTGTCCGTCAGCGACCCGCCGCCAAAGACGTGAGTCGCCTCGCGGTCCGGCGCGTGCTGGTGGCGCAGCTCGGCGTAGAACGCTTTCTCGCGCCCGGCGATGCGCGTCTCGTCCACGTCCGGGTCCGCGCCCAGCAGCGCCGTGCGGCCGCTGTCGGACTCCGCCTCGCTCTCGCCCTGGAACTCGCGGTACAGGCCGGGGCGCACGGCCTCCATCTCCCGCTCCCACTCTTCTTCCGTGAACTCCCACCAGCGCTTGCTGAACTCCAGCAGCACCTTGGTGGCGCTGTCGTAGTGCAGCTCGATGATGGCCCGCCGCTTCTTGTAGCTCAGCAGCGGGTCGATGATCACGTGCCGCAGGCTGCTGAACGGGATGGTGACGATGGCCACGTCCGCCGTGAACTCCTGGAACTCCGGCGTGCGCGGGCCGGCGCCGCCGCGGTCCTCGTCCGCCTCTTCGCCCACCGTCTTGATCCAGACCCGCGGCCCGTCCGGCCCCACGTGCGTGCACTGCCGGCAGCTGCGGTCCGGGTGCCAGTACTCCATCTGCACCAGCCGCCTTCCCATGACGATCTCGTCGCGCAAAAAGGCGAGGAACGCGTACGGCAGGCGCCAGGTGCCGCCCTCGATCTCCCAGTAGGTGGCGTTGGGGTTGATGTCGCTGCGGCCCAGGAAGCTGTGGAAGAACGAGAGGGGAAGCCGCGACGTCAGGTTCTCGATGGTCCCCACCGCCTCGATGGTGGCGTCGCTGAAGCCGCCGTGCTCCTTGAGAAAGCCCCACATGGAGTACGCGTCGAAGTCGTAGATGACGCGCGCCCATCCATCCACCCACTGCTGGAACGGCTTGTTGACGCGCCGGCCGGACGAATCCAGGTACGAGTAGTAGTCGCGCACCCGGTCCACGGCGTCGTTCACCAGCTGGTTGGTGTTGATGCCCAGCTGCGGCTGCGGCACCCCGAAGCTGGCGTTGATCTCCGCCGGGCCCGCGGCGTACTCGCTCTTGCGCACCTGCAGGCCGTTGACGCGGATCCACGTCCGGTTGCGCTTCACCGGCGGCTCGAAGGGCACGTCCGGCCCGTTGCGCCACTCGCCGCTGCCGT
>DATING010000898.1:0-2053 GCA_035474555.1 Longimicrobium sp.
GCCGGCGCCCGAGTACGCGTCGGCGGAAGAGGCGTACGTGGCGCCGCGCACGCCGGTGGAGGAGGTGCTGGCGGAGATCTGGGCCGAGGTGCTGCGCCGGGAGCGGGTGGGGGTGACGGAGAGCTTCTTCGAGCTGGGCGGGCACTCCCTGCTGGCCGTGCGCATGGTCTCGCGGGTGCAGCAGGTGTTCGGGGTGGAGCTGCCGCTGCGGGCGCTCTTCGAGGGCCCCACGGTCGGGGAGCTGGCGGGGCGCGTGGAGGAGATGCGCCGCGCGGAGCTGCCGCTGCTTCCGCCGGTGGTGCCGGTCGATCGCACGCAGCCCCTGCCGCTGTCGTTCGCGCAGGAGCGGCTGTGGTTCCTGGACCGGCTGGACCCGGGGAGCGCCACCTACAACATCCCCGTGGCGTGGCGCCTGGGGGGCACGCTGGACGCGGCGGCGCTGGAGCGCGCGCTGGGCGAGATCGTCCGGCGGCACGAGTCGCTGCGGACGGTCTTCACGGAGGTGAACGGCTCGCCGGTGCAGACCATCGCGCCGTTCGGCGGGTTCGCCTTGCCGGTGGAGGACCTGTTGGGACTGGGCGAGGCCGATCGCGAGGCGGCGGTGAGGCAGCGCGGGGGTGAGGAAGCGCGGCGGGCGTTCGACCTCGCGGCGGGACCGCTCTTTCGCGCGGCGCTGCTGCGGCTGGGCGAAGAGGACCACGTGCTCCTGTTCTCCATGCACCACATCGTCAGCGACGGGTGGAGCATGGGCGTGCTCTTCCGCGAGCTGTCGGCGCTGTACGAGGCGTACCTCGAGGGGCGTGAGTCGCCGCTCCCCGAGCGGCCGGTGCAGTACCCCGACTACGCGGTGTGGCAGCGCGAGCAGCTGGAGGGCGAGGCGCTGGATCGGCAGCTCTCCTACTGGCGGGAGCGCCTGACGGGCGCGCCGGAGCTGCTGGAGCTGCCGACGGACCGTCCCCGCCCGGCGGTGCGGATGCACCGGGGCGCCAGCGCCTCGATGGAGTTCTCGGGGGAGATCCTGGAGCGGCTCCAGCGGCTGGGGCGGAGCGAGGGGACGACGCTGTACATGACGCTGCTGTCTGCGTTCCAGGTGCTGCTTTCCAAGTACAGCGGCAGCGAGGACGTGGTGGTGGGCAGCTCGATCGCCGGACGCACGCGTGCCGAGGTGGAGGCGCTGATCGGCTTCTTCGTCAACGCGCTGGTGCTGCGGACGGACCTGTCGGGTGACCCGAGCTTCCGCGAGACCCTGCGGCGGGTGCGGGAGGTGACGCTCGGGGCGTACGAGCACCAGGACGTGCCCTTCGAGCGGCTGGTGGCCGAGCTCCAGCCGGAGCGCAGCCTGAGCCACTCGCCGCTTTTCCAGGTTGCGTTCTCGGTGCACACGCCGGAGGGCTCCGGGCCCCGGCTGCCGGGGCTGCGGATCGAGCGGGCGTACGCGAACCCCGAGACCGCCAAGTTCGACCTGAGCCTGGCGTTCATCCAGGGCGCGGAGGGCCTGCGGGCCAGCCTGTCCTACAGCACCGACCTGTTCGACGAGAGCACGGTCCGGCGGATGCTGGGGCACCTGGAGCGGGTGCTGGAGCAGGTTTCCGCGGACGCGGACGTGCGCCTGTCGGAGCTGGAGCTCCTGGGCGAGGGCGAGCGCCAGCGGATGCTGGTGGAGTGGAACGCGACGGAGACGGAGTATCCCGCCGGACTGTGCATCCACCAGCTCTTCGAGGCGCAGGTGGAGCGCACGCCGGGCGCGGACGCGGTCGTGCACGAAGGGGAGGCGCTCTCGTACGCGGAGCTGAACGCCCGCGCCAACCGGCTCGCCCACCACCTGGTGGAGCTGGGCGTGGGTCCGGACGTGCCGGTGGGGATCTGCATCGGGCGGAGCCTGGAGCTGGTGGTGGGGATGCTCGCGCTCCTGAAGGCGGGGGGCGCGTACGTGGCGCTGGACCCCGAGTACCCGGACGACCGGCTGCGGTACATGCTGGAGGACAGCCGTCCGCCGGTGCTGCTGACGCAGGCCGCGCTGCGCGGGCGCTTCGCGGACGCGGGGGTGGCCACG
>DATING010000899.1:0-13699 GCA_035474555.1 Longimicrobium sp.
GCCCGCGCCGCCGTCGGCCTGACCGTGCTGAACTACTCGCTCTTGGCGCAGCGGACGGAGATGGGGCCGCGAAGCTTTGCGCTCACAGGGCTCGCCGAGTTGTCGCAGCCTCTCCGGGAACTCGCCCTGACGCTCCTGCTCAGCGAGCCCGTTTCGGAGTTCCTCGTCGTTTCGGCCTACTCGCCCGCCGCTGACCTGGGACAAATGGTGCCCATCACCTCGATCCAGGCCGACCGGGTCGTCGCGCACGCAGCTTGACCTCTGCGTCATAATCCATCGAACGAAGCCGCGCACCGGGTCCGTCCCGGTGCGCGGCTTGTTCGTGGGATATAGGGCCCCGGCGGGAGCAGAGCGAATGAATTCGCCGCAACGACGACACGAAGTCCGCCTGCGCGGACTGGCGCCCTCGTGCGTGGCGGCGCAACACCGTCGATTGCCTGGGTCATGCCGCGCTTCGCGCTCCGTGTGAGGATGAAAGGCCGCTCGCCCGGAGCACGAATCTGTTCAACCTCCCCCGGGGGTTTTTGGGGGAGGTGCGAGCCTACGCGAGCGGAGGGGGCGTCGCGCGGGGGCGGCCGGGTCGACGGAACCGTCCTGACCTTTTCTATTCACGGAGAGCACCGGCGAGTCCATCCCTGGCGGGGACTGGGGCGCCGCCCGAAGGATCTGCTCTCCGCTCGCGTATGCCGCCCTCTCGCACCGGCACCCCGCCCGCGTAGATTCATCCGCACCGCCGTCGTCCGGATGGCGGAACGACGAGCCCGCGGATCGAACCATCGTCCCATGAACCCGACGGAAATCAACGGCGTGCTGGAGTTCCTGCGCGCCGCGGAGCAGCTGAAGAACACGCACCGCAGCGCGTGGACCTCGGGCGGTCAGCCGGAGAGCGTGGCGGAGCACACGTGGCGCCTGTGCCTGATGGCGCTGCTGCTCAAGGACAGCTTCAGCGGCGTGGACTTCGCGCGGCTGGTGCAGATCTGCATCATCCACGACCTGGGCGAGGCCATCGGCGGCGACATCCCCGCCATCCACCAGGTGCCCGGCGAGAGCAAGGCGGCCCAGGAGCGCGCGGACCTGCTGCAGCTGCTGGCGCCCCTGCCGGAGCGGATGCGCGCGGAGATCACCGGCCTGTGGGACGAGTACGAGGCCGCCCAGTCCCCCGAGGCACGGCTGGCCAAGGCGCTGGACAAGCTGGAAACCATCATGCAGCACAACCAGGGGAGCAACCCGCAGGACTTCGACTACGGGTTCAACCTGGAGTACGGAAAACGCTACACCACGGGCGACCCGCTGATCGAGACCCTCCGCGCCCTCCTGGACGCGGACACGGCCCGGCGGGCGGAGGAGAGCTGACCGGGGGGAGCGGTCGCGGGCGCGGGCTCCCCGCGCCCGCCGACGCTCATCACGTTCCTCTTGTCGGGTGCCCGCAGCCAGCCGACATTGGACTTCTCCATTCCGTACCGGCCAGCGTTCGCCGGATCCTTGCCCCGCCCCGCCTCGATGTCCATCCCGTCTCATCCACGGGGGCCCTCCCGACCGCGGACCCAGCGGGCGCAACACACCTCCTTCATACAAACCGATCCATGCCACGCGCTCTTCTCCTCCTCGGCCTCGCCCTGTCCACCGTCCTATCACTTTCGGCATCGGCGCAGACCAACCCTGCGCGGCTGAGAACGCATCCCGCCGCGAACCTGGACCTGGCGTCGCGCAGGTGGGCGACCCCCTGGGACGTGTACCTGGCATGTCAGGGCGTCGCGGCCGCGGCGGCCTCGGTCGACAGCGCCGTCCTGCGGACGCCCGAGGGGGAGAAGATCCGGGGGTTCTGCGGGCTGGACCTTCCGCGCATCGGCCGCCGGTTCGCGCGGTTGGAGATGGAGCGCTGGCACCGGGTGCTGCGGAACGAGTCCATGCCCTCGGACACGACCGTCTGGCGTACGATGCAGGACCGGGGCGAGCAGGTGCTGGCCGGTCGGCTGGACCTGCTGCAGCGCGTGCAGGTGGGCGGAACGGCGCTGCAGTTCGCGTACGGCGACGCCAGCCTTGACAGCGGCCAGCGCGACGCCCTCCGGGCTGCCGCGGACTCCCTGCGCACGTTCCTGGAAGCGCATCCCGGCGAGTCCGTCTCCGTGGTGGGCTACGCGGACGACCAGGGGGAAAGCGAAGCGGTGAACCGGGCCAAGGCCATGGAGCGGGCCCAAGCGGCGGTGGACGTGCTGGTGCAGGCGGGCATCGAGCGGAGCCGGATCGCCGTGCGCCCGGAGATCGTCCGCTTGCCTACCGGCGGCCGCGGCGCAACGAGCAGCAGCCGCGCGGTGGAACTGTTCGCCGCTCCGGACGACGGCGGTTCCACGTTCTCGGGCACGGCGACGCAGCCCCCGGCGGCCGGCTCGCTGGACGTCTCCACCCTGCTGGTGGGGACGGCCGACTTTCTCCTGGACGAAGCGCGCGAGCAGATCGAGTCATACGTGCTGCAGCAGGGGGCGCGGCGCATCTGCACGGACTCGACCTGGAAGGCGCTCCTGACCACCACGTGCAGCCTGGTGCCGCGCCTGTCCCGCGAGGTGCCCCGGGCGGACATCGCGGGGCGGCGTGCGGCGGAGCTGGACAGCGTGCGATACTTTCCCGGGATCGACGTGGTGCGGCAGACGCTGCGGGAAGACCTGCGCACACTCCCCTTCCGGGTCGGCGAGGACGCGCTCCGCAAGGTGGTCGCCGGCGCGGCCGGCGACGGCATCCGGGAGCGCGCCGTGCTGGGGTTGTACCTGCTGGAGTACGTCCAGGAAATGGGACAGGTCCGCAGTCCGTTGGACGCGCTGGGCCGGGCGCTGGGCGCCATCCCCGACACCACGCTCACCCGCCTGCAGGGGGAGGGGCTGCAGGTCGTGGCGCGCATCCGGCAGGCTGCCGTGGTGGGAGACCTGCTGCGCTCGGCCCACGAGGACCTGGCGGGCTACTGGCGGCCGCAGGTCCTGGCGGACAGCGCCGGGCTGTACACCATCAAGGCGCTCGCGCTCAACCTGCACCTGGACCCGGCCTCGGCCCGGGCGCTGGGGCTGGACGAGGGGATCGCCCCGCGCGTGTCGGCGCTGGTGGAGTCGGTGCGCACGGCCCAGGAGCTCGTGCACTCCATCGAGCGCGGATGGCAGGGGCTGCGCGCGCTGCCGGATTCCGCGCGCGTGCAGCTTCGGCGCGGGCTCGTAGCCCAGCTGGCCGCGGATGCGGTGGACCTGGCGTTCGTCTCGTTTCCCCAGGGCGGGATCGGCACCTCGGCAGATTCGCTGCGCGGGCTGGCGAGTCCCGTGCGCGACCTGGTGACGGCGCTCTCGACCAACAATCCCCCGGAGGCGTTGAACAGTCTGCTGCGGCTGTCGCTGCAGGTGCAGTCCACGGACATGCTGCAGCCGAACCAGCTGCGCGCGCTCACGTTCGCCACCGACATCGCGCAGGCCCGCCAGGGCACGGACGTGCAGGCCGCGTTCGGACGGCTGGTGGGGAGCGGGCCGGGGTACCGCGGCAAGCGGCAGGGCACGCTCCCGTACTGGCGCGTGAACGCCTACGCGGGCGTGACCGGCGGGGTGGAGCAGCTCGTGGACGCGGGCGGATCCGTCTCTCCCACGGGTGCCGCCTTTGGCCTGACCCTCCCCATCGGTGTGGAGGTGGGGAGTGCCACGGCGGGGCAGAGCTCCCGGGGCTGGTTCTTTCAACTCGTGGACCTGGGCGCCATCGCCTCGGCGCGCATCGGGAATGGCGACGGCGTCAAAAGCTTCCCGGAGTTCAGCCTGGCCTCCGTCGTAGCCCCGGGGCTGTACCGGGTGGCCGGCCTGTCGGACAAGCCGTTCGCCACGCTGTGGGGGCTGGCGTACGTGCCCCAGGCGCGCGTCACGGCCCAGGGGGAGGAGATCGGCGGGCTGCGGGCCACCGTCTCCTTGACGGTGGACATTCCCCTGTTTCCCTGACGGCTCCGCCCGTGCTCCGGGGGCTCCCCCGTGTCCACCCCGGTGTCCCCCCTGGAGGTCCGGGCGAGGGGCGGAGTCGTGAACATCCGTTTCGCCAGATTTGCGGGCTGGATTCGGAAACGCGCGCAAACATTGGACATAGCTGTGCACTAAATTGCAGCATGGCGATCCGGGTTCGGGCTGCTTTCGGTGGCATGGCGATTGCCCCTGTACGCTGGCGGACACAAGCAGGGCAATCGCGTCTCGCGGGGGGGACGCCGCACCGGAGGTTGCAGAGGATGGCGGCACAACGCATACTCGTCATCGAGGACGAGACCAGCGCGCGCGAGGCGCTCAAGAGCCTTCTGGACGAGGAGGGCTACACCGTCTGCACGGCCGAGACGGGAACGCGCGGGCTGGAACGGCTCAGCGAGTTTCACCCCGACACGGTGGTGTGCGACTTCTACCTTCCCGACATCGACGGGCTGCAGGTGGTCCGCGCGGTGCGGGCGCTTTCCGACGAGGGGATCACGGTGATCGTGATCACGGGCGGGTGCGGGGGCGAGGAGCAGGAGAACACCCTGCGCCGCGAGGCGGACTTCTTCTTTCAAAAGCCGCTGGACCTGCACCGGTTTCGCGACGTCCTGCAGCGGGAACGCGAAGACGGCCGGGAACGCGCCGCGCTGGTGAGCTAGCGCGCGGCGCCCCGGACCGGGAAACGCGAAGTCGATCGGGAGCCCCTGGCGCGCCGGGGGCTCGCCGCCGTTGGTGCAATCATCGCGGTAGGGATCGGCTCCGTCGATCCACCGCCGGCAGATGACAGGCCGAGCAACCGTCGCGGTCGATTCAACACGTACGTCCGCCGCCCGGCCCGTCCGATACACATCCATTCATCCACACCCGTACACGCCCATGCGCAGCCACGACGAGAACGACGACCTGGACCTCGTGATCGAGGAGCGCGGCGGCGGCCTGCGCACGTTCGCGCTGGGCGTGCTGGTGGGCGCGGGGGCGGCGCTGCTGCTGGCCCCCCGCACGGGGCGCGAGACGCAGCGCGAGGTGGCGCGCGCCCTGGGCGGGCTGCGCGACCGCGGCGCGGGGGGAACGGCATCGTCCGTGGGCGGCTGGGTGGGGAGCACGCGAGGCCGGGTAACGGGGCGGCTGGACGACGTGCGCCAGGCCGTGGACGACGGGCTGGGCAAGGTGCGTGGGGCCGTGGAAGAGGGCCGCATGGCCGCCCGGCAGGCCCGCGGGGAGCTGCGCCGGCGGATGGACGAGGCCCGCGAAACGTACCGCTCGGGCCTCGCGGGGACGCCGCCCGTGCGCCTGCCGTCGTCGGCCACGCCGCAGGTGGTGCGCCCGGCCGCGGAGGTGGTGATCACGGGGAGCACGACCGAGCGGGGCGCGGGCGACCTGGCCGGGTGACCGGCGCGTTGACGGCAAGTCGCACGCGCCGCTAGTTTTGCAAGATGGCCGAGCGCCCGGAAAGTCGTCTGACCGTTGGAATGAGGGCCGCCCATGCGGCCCTTTCGCGCATGGGCCGGGGCGGGCTCGACTTCAGCCGCCGCGTGTACCAGAAGGCCGGCGACGACGACATCTTCTTCCTGGCGGGGGGGATCGCGTTCAACGTCCTTGTGGCGGCGCTCCCCTTTCTGCTGCTGCTCATCGCCGTCTTTGGATACGTGCTGCGGGCGGCGGTGGAGGACCCGGAGCAGATCGCGGTGGAGTACGTGCTCTCCATCCTGCCGCCGTCGCAGCGCATCGTGGCGCTCACGCGCCTGGTGGTGCGGCAGGTGGTGGACGGGCGCACACAGTTCGGCGTGCTGGGCCTGGTGCTGTTCATCTGGAGCAGCACGCGGCTGTTCGGCAGCCTGCGCTCCGTGCTCAAGCACATCTTCGACCTGCCGGAGGAGCGCGGCATCATCCAGGGAAAGATCTTTGACCTGGGGATGGTGGTGATCGCGGGGACGCTGTTCGCCCTGAACACGGGCATCACCGTGCTCGTGGAGGCGGCGCAGGGGTGGGGGGTGGAGTGGCTGGGGCTGGCGGGGCGGCACGAGTGGGAGGTGCTGCAGCGGGCGTTCGCGCGGCTGCTCGCGTTCGGCTTCATCCTGCTGATGTTCGTGCTGATCTACCGCTTTTTGCCCCTGCGGCGGACGCCCTGGCGCATCTCGGTGGTGGCGGCGGTCTTCACGTCCATCGTGTGGGAGATGCTCAAGGGCATCTTTGCCTGGTACGTGGGAACGGTCGCGGACTACCGGACGACGTACGGCACACTGGCCACCGTGGGCCTTCTCTTCCTGTGGATCTACTACTCGGCGGTGGTGTTCGTGCTGGGCGGCGAGGTGGCGCAGGTGTACGATTTGCTTCGCCGCCGGCGGAAGCAGAGGGAACTGCTGGAATGACGTTTCGAAGGAGTGCGAAAGTGCGAACGAGCGAAAGTGCGAAAGTAACGGCCTTCGGGTTGCTGATGGGATTGCTGGCGGCGCTCGTCTTTGGCGTGGCGCAGGCGGGAGCGCAGGCGCTGCCGGGGGCGCCGCTGGCCCTGGCGCATGGCGTGGAGCGGGACGGCGCGGCGCGCTACCGTGACCCGCCGGTGGGCGCGGAGGGGCGCTACATCGTGATCGCCCTGGAAGAGCACCGGCTGTACCTGATGGAGCAGGAGCGGGTGATCTGGTCCACCGTGGTGGGCACGGGGACGGGCACGCGGCTGGAGGGTGCCGGGCAGGAGTGGGAATTCTCCACCCCGCGCGGCATGTTCCGCGTGCAGCGCAAGGAAAAGAACCCGCGCTGGTACGTGCCGGACTGGGCCTACATCGAGCGCGGCGTCGCCATCCCCCCCGCCGGCGACGAGTCGCGCTGGGAAGAGGGGATGCTGGGCACCACGGCGCTGTTCCTGGGCGAGGGCATCGCCCTGCACGGCACGGACAAGCCCCAGCTGCTGGGCCAGGCCGTTTCCCACGGCTGCATCCGCATGACCAACGAGGCCGCGCGGATGCTGTACCACGAGGTCGAGGTGGGGACGGCGGTGTTCATCTACTGAGGGCAGGGAATAGGGAATAGGGAATAGGGAATAGGGAATAGCCTGCAACAGCATTCCCGGCCCGCCCCGCCTGCTTCACGACTTTCGCACTTTCGCACTTTCGCACTTTCGCACTCGCAGTTCATGGCCGAAGCTACGTCCGGCGAAAAGATCGCCATCAAGAACCGGCGCGCCCGGCACGAATACCACATCCTGGAAACCTGGGAGGTGGGGATGGTGCTGGTGGGCACGGAGGTCAAGTCGCTGCGCGACGGCAGGGGCAACCTGCAGGACAGCTTTGCCCGGCTGGACCACAAGGGAGAGCTCTGGCTGCACAACCTGCACATCTCTCCCTACGAGATGGGAAACCGCTTCAACCACGATCCCCTGCGGCCCCGCAAGCTGCTCATGCACCGCAACCAGCTGCGCAAGCTGGTGGGGCAGGTGGAGCAAAAGGGCCTCACCCTGGTTCCGCTGGACATCCACTTCACCGGCGGCATCGCCAAGGTGAACCTGGCCCTGGTCCGCGGAAAGCAGCTGCACGACAAGCGCGAAACCCTGCGCGAGCGCGCCGACCAGCGCGACGTGGAACGCGCCTACAAGAACAGGGATGACTCCTAGCGCTCTCCTGGGGAATACCTGATGCGAGTGATCTACGCCTTCCTGCTGTTCGCGTTTTCCCACACTCCCGGCTTTCTCGCCACCCAGCCCGCGCCCCAGTGGCGCCTGGAGCTGGGCGCGGACGCGTCGGTGGTGGCGGAGACGGCGGAGCGCGGCTACGCGGCCCTCCCGGCCTCGGCGCTGCTCTCCGCCGGCGCGCGCGTCTCGTACGGGCCCGGGGAGCTGATGGTGTACTGGGGGCCGCGCGAGTTCCGCTTCCGCCTGGATTCCGCCGGGGTGCGGATGGATGGCCAGCCGCTGGCGATGGCGAACGCCGCGTACTCGGCTGGCGGCATGGTCTACCTGCCCGCGGAGTTCCTGACGGCGGTGCTGCCGCAGGCGGCCCCCGGGCTGGTGACGGTGGATGCGGCCGGCCGCGTGCTCCGCGCGGATCCGGCGGCGCTGGCGCTCGCATCCGCGATCGGCGTATCCGCGCCGCCGGCCGGCGTGGTGCCGCAGCAGCCCGCGTCCGGGCCGCCGCCGCGCCGGCTGGTGGTGATCGACGCGGGGCACGGCGGGCGCGACCCGGGCGCCCGGGGGCAAGCGGGGACGCGGGAAAAGGACGTGAACCTGCAGGTGGCGCGGCGGGTGGTGGAGATCCTGCGGCAGGACCCCACGCTGGACGTGCGCCTGACCCGCGACCGCGACACGCTCATCGCCCTGCGCGACCGGCCGCGGATGGCGGCGCGCTGGCGCGCGGACGGGCAGCCGGCGCTGTTCATGTCCATCCACTGCAACGCCCACCCCAGCCGCGCCGAGACGGGGTACGAGACGTACTTCCTGGCCGAGGCGCGCACGGCGGAGTCGCGGCGCGTGCAGGCCATGGAGGACGCGGCGGAGGAATACGAGGAGCGGCGGCCGGAGGGGGACCCGCTCAGCTTCATCATGAGCGACCTGCGCCAGAACCAGCACCTGCGCGAGAGCAGCGACTGGGCGCAGATGATCCAGAACCGCCTGCGCGAGGTGCATCCCGGCCCCAGCCGCGGCGTAAAGCAGGCGGGCTTCGCGGTGCTCGTGGGCGCGACGATGCCCGCGGTGCTGGTGGAGCTCGGCTTCATCTCCAACCGCAACGAGGAGCAGATGCTGGCCGATGCGCGCCAGCAGGAGACCTTCGCCCGCCAGCTCGCGTCCGGCGTGCAGGACTTCTTCCGCGCCACGGACCGGCGGCAGGCGGGGAACTGAGGGCGCGGAGGCGGAGTTCCAGCCTGAGCGGCTAAAGCCGCCGCAACGACTGCGGAAGCCCCACGATACTGCTGTGGGGCTTCAACTGCTTGAAAAGCCGCTCGCCAGGTCGAAGTCCGTCATTCCAAGGAGGCGCCGCCGAGATCCGTCCGTGCACGGCACGCCGGGCACGGCTGAGGCGGGTCGAGACCGGGCTGCGCACCAAGCCGGGGTGCGGAGCTCCAGCCGGAGCGGCTAAAGCCGCCGCTGGGAAAGCGATAAGCCCTGTCTCGCGCCGACGCGCTCTGCGAACAGGGCTTCAACTGCTCTAACCACGGCCTGCGCCGGTGGCGTGGTGCTCGCCCGTGACGGACAGTCCGCGCAGGCGGACTTCGTGTGGTCGTTGCGGCGAATTCATTCGCTCGGCGCGTGCTCGCCAAATCGAATGACCGCAACGCGTTACGAAGCGTCGTATGCCGCGCTCGCCGGCACGATCGTCCTCTCGTGATGCGTGCCGATTCCCGCTGGGCGGACAGGTGCGCACGGACGAGCGGTGGGGCGGAATCGCCGGTGTGCGCGTAAACCACCCGATACGATGCAGTTACGTGCTGCCGTGACGATCTGCCTTCTCCGGCGTACCGTTCGCAAAGGATGACAGCGAAAGCCGCGTTCGTCCGCGCATGGTACACGTGGCGCCGCACGCCGCTGCCCGTGGACGATTTTCTCGCGAGGCGGGGGAGCGCGCCGGAGCACGACATCGAGCTGGAGCTGGACCACCTCGCCAGCTACGTCTACGCGAGCGGCATGGCGGCCATGGAGGGCCGCCCGTCGGACTTCGGCGCGATCTGCGACCGCCATCGCGAATCGCTGCATGAGGCGGAGGGGCTGCTGGAGGCGCTTTCGCCCGATGCGCGCGCGCCGTATCGCAGCTGGATCAACCGGACCCGTGCCTTGCTGGATGCCCTTGCCGCCTGGCAGGGAAATGCCCGCCCCCACCAACCCGCTGAACCCCGGACCATGCGCCCGACGCCCATCATCGCCCTGGACGTGCCCACCCGCGCCGAAGCGGAGTCGCTGCTGGACCAGCTCGGTCCGGACGCGGACTTCGTGAAGGTGGGGCTGCAGCTGTTCACGGCCGAGGGGCCGGACGTGGTGCGGGCGATGCACGGCCGCGGGCTGCGCGTGTTCCTGGACCTCAAGCTGCACGACATCCCCAACACAGTCGCGCACGCCGTCCAATCCGCCGCGCGGCTGGGCGTAGACCTGCTGACGGTGCACGCGTCCGGCGGCGCCGCCATGCTCCGCGCGGCGGCTGGTGCGCGCGGCGACGGCGGCCTCCGCATCCTGGGCGTGACGGTGCTGACGTCGCTCTCCGCCGCCGAGGTGGCGCAGGCGTGGGGGCGCGACGCCGTCTCCGCCGAGGACGAGGTGGCGCGGCTGGCGCGGCTGGCGGAGCAATCGGGCCTGGACGGGGTGGTGGCCTCCGTGGCCGAGCTCCCCGTGATCCGCGCCGCGACGGGCGACGGGTTCCGCGTGCTGACGCCGGGCATCCGCCTGGCCGGCGACGACGCGGGGGACCAGAGCCGCGTCGCCACGCCGGGCGAGGCCGCGCGGCTGGGCGCCGACTACATCATCCTCGGCCGGTCCGTGACGGCCGCGGCCGACCCGGCGGCGGCCCTGCGCCGCGCCATACGCGAGCTGGACGAAGCCGCATCCGAACCCATTGCAGGATAGATGAAGACCAACCGACTGCTCCCGATCGTGCTGGCGATGCTGCTGGCCCTGGTTGCGCCGTCCGCTGCGGCGGCGCAGCAGCAGGGCAGCGCCGCGTCGCTCTCCGGCTTCGTGGCCACCGTCGCGCGCCTGTGGGCCGACGGCCAGGCCGACGCGCTGGTGGAGCTGGCGCCGGACGACGGGCGCATCCTGCTGGACCTGGCGGGCGAGGGTCCCGGCGAGGTGCAGCCCCGCAACGCCGCCGCCGCCCTGCGCCGCCTGTTCGGCGAGCGCGAGACGGTGACCGTGCGCCCCACCGGCGCCACGGTGTCCGGCGGAACCCCCCTGCGCGGCTTCGGCGAGCTCACGTGGGTGGCCCGTCCGCGCGGCGTGTCGGAGACGCTGTCGTCCGTGGTCTACGTGGGCGGCGTGTGGGAAGACGGCGCCTGGCGCATCCGCGAGCTGCGCGTGCTGCGGTAGTCCGGCGTAGAGCGGACCCCCGCCGTGAGGGATCGGCGCGGGATGGACCGTGGACGAGGGCCGAGGTCGATCACGGGTGAGTAGATCCTTCGGTCGGCGCCAGGGATCGTGCAGGGGAGGGAATCGGCGGCGCCTCCCTCAGGAAAACAAGTGGCGGATGGCGCCTTTCCGTAACGCTCCACCTTGCCGGAACGCCGGTTCCTCACCTCCACACCCCGTCGAAGTGTACACCCTCTCCCGCGCAGTTTGCGGGAGGGGGTGGACGAGCCTGAGCGAGGCCGGGGGAGGGCCCCCGCTTGACCATCCGCGGCCCGCTGCCTACGTTCGGCGGTCTGCCCGGCGGCCGGTGGCCGCCGCGAACGCGTGATCCAAACCCAGCAACCCGTCCGGACGCCGTACCCATGATCCAGGTGGACAGCCTCGCCATCGTGGAACTGAGCCAGCTGCGCAGCGAGTGGTCCGAGCGCTTCAACTGGGCGGCGCTCACGGCCACCGGGCTGCGCGTGCTGGGGGCGCTGTTCGTCTCGCTGCTGGCCTACTACGCGCTCAAGACCATCCTGCGGCGCATCGAGCTGTCGCTGGGCACCGCGCCGGGGATGGTGACGCCGCAGGAGCAGCGCACCCGCACCCTGCTGAGCCTGCTGCGCAGCGCGGGGCTCGTGCTCATCGGCGTCATGACGGTGTTCATGGTGCTGGGGGCGCTGGGCGTGCAGCTGGGCCCCCTGCTGGCCGGCGCGGGCGTGGTGGGCTTGGCCGTCTCGTTCGGCGCGCAGTCGCTGGTAAAGGACGTGATCAGCGGCCTGTTCATGCTCTTCGAGAACCAGTTCGGCGTGGGCGACGTCATCCGCATCGAGGGGGTGAGCGGCGCCGTGGAGAAGATGACCCTGCGCGTGGTCGTGCTGCGCGACGTGCACGGCGTGGTGCACATCGTCCCCAACGGGCAGATCACCAAGGTGAGCAACCTCACCCGCTCGTGGGCACGGGTGGTGCTCGAGGTGGGCGTGGCCTACCGCGAGGATCCCGACCGGGTGATGGAGGTGCTGCGCGACGTGGGCCGGGAATTGTACGAGGACCCCAGCTGGAAGCCGCTGCTGTTGGAGGCGGTGGAGGTGCCCGGGATCGAGACGTTCGGCGAATCGGCCGTGAACATCCGGGTGATGGTCAAGACGCTCCCGCTCAAGCAGTGGGACGTGGCGCGCGAGCTCCGGCGGCGCATCAAGCTGCGCTTTGACCGCGAGGGGATCGAGATCCCCTTTCCGCACCAGACGGTGCAGTGGGAAGGCGCGCCCCCGGCCCTGGCGGCCGTGGCGAGCGTGCCCATGAACGGGGGCCAATCGGAGGACGACGATGGCGGCGAGTAGCAGGCGATGTAGGACGGCCCATCCCTGAACGACCGTGCCGTGCGCGGGCCGCTGCCCGCGCGCACCCATCGACTGCGATATCAGGACACAAAACGATGACCCTGCGCTTTTACAACACGCTCACCCGCCGCGAAGAAGACTTCGTCCCCCTGCAGGAGGGCAAGGTGGGGATGTACACCTGCGGGCCCACGGTGTACGCCGCGCCGCACATCGGCAACCTGCGCACCTTCTTCTTCAGCGACCTGGTGCGCCGCTACCTGGAGTATCGCGGCTACGACGTGAAGTTCGTGATGAACCTCACGGACGTGGACGACAAGACCATCCGGGGCGCCACCCGCGAGGGCGTGTCGCTGACGGACTACACGGAGCCGTTCATCGAGAGCCTGTTCCGCGACTTCGAGCAGCTGGGCATTCGCCAGGCGGACGTGCACCCGCGCGCCACGCACTACATCGACGGGATGATCGACATCATCCGCCGGCTGCAGGAGCGCGGGCTGGCGTACGAGGCGGACGGCTCCGTCTACTACGACATCTCGGAGTTCAAGGACTACGGCAACCTGTCCAGGGTGGACGTGAGCGCCGGGCGCCGGGGCGAGCGGGTGCTGGCGGACGAGTACGAGAAGGACGACGTGCGCGACTTCGTGCTCTGGAAGGCCGTGAAGCCCGAGGACGAGCAGGTGGGCGCCGCGTGGGACACGCCGTGGGGGCGGGGCCGCCCGGGGTGGCACATCGAGTGCTCGGCCATGAGCATGCAGGAGCTGGGGGAGACGTTCGACATCCACGCGGGCGGGGTGGACCTGATCTTTCCCCACCACGAGGACGAGATCGCGCAGAGCGAGGGGTGCACGGGCAAGCCGTTCGTGCGCTACTGGCTGCACGGCGAGTTCCTGCTGCTGGAGGGCGACAAGATGGCCAAGTCCACCGGCAACATCTTCAACCTGCAGGACCTGGTTGAAAAGGGCGTAAAGCCGTCGTCCATCCGCTACCTGTTCCTGACGGCGCACTACCGCAGCAAGCTCAACTTCACCTTCGACGGCCTGGCCGCCGCGGGCGAGGCCGTGCGCCGGGTGCGCGAGTCGCGCGACCGGCTGCGGGCGCACCCCGCCGTGCGCGATCCCGATCCCACGGACACGCCGGTGCTGCACCCGGCCGCGGACGAGGCGCTGTCGGCCTTTGCGGCGGCCATGGACCAGGACCTGAACAGCAGCGTGGCCCTGGCGGCGCTGCACGAGCTGGTGAGCCGGGTAAACGCGCGGCTGCACGAGCTGGAGGGCCGGCCCATCAGCCTGGCGGAGCAGGAGGCGGCCCTGCGCGCGTTCGAGCGGATTGATGGCGTCTTCGGCTTCGTGTCGCTGTCGGACCGCGAG
>DATING010000900.1:0-4493 GCA_035474555.1 Longimicrobium sp.
CCGCCGCCGCCCCCGCCGGCTCAGCCGGTGGTGACGACGCGCGACATCCAGGTGTGCGTGGTGCAGAACGGCGCGCTGTCGAACGTGACCGCGCAGTACAACACGCAGTCGGGTGACACGACGTACCAGGGCCGTGACTTCGCGGCTGCGTACCCGGCGACGACGGGCTACGCCGCGGGTTCGACGTGGTACATCAACAACGAGCCCATCACCGTGAACGGCCGCCGGTACGTGAAGTACGGCCTGCCGCGCGTGCTGGGTGTGACCGAGGTGAGCCGTACCGCCGACTTCCAGGGCGTGCCGGTGTTCGCCGAGGCCGGTGCCACGGGCGCGACCGAGGTGCTGTACGTGCCGGTTCGTCCGGGGTGCGAGTTCCAGCCGTACCAGCTGGACGTGAAGGTCGGCGGCGTGCGCGGCGAGTAATCCTCGCAACGCAGGACCGCTGGGATGGGAGGGGCGCCGTAAGGCGCCCCTCCTTTTTCGTGCGCGAAAACCCATTTGCGCGCCGGTATCTGCATCCCCGGCGAGCCGAAAAGCCCCGCCCGGGGCTACGGAAGCGTGTCAAACGGGGGAATGGCACAGGTCCAAGGTGCGTCCATATGAAACGTTCTGCCGTGTCGATATGCACCACATGACGGTCGTTCGCACAATGACGCTCCATATGCTAGGTTGCCGCGCTTCACCACCGGGGATCATTCCGAACAAGACGAGCGGCAGACCACGATGAGCGATACCGAGGCGTTGAAGCGCGCGGCGGCGGAGCGGGCCGCGGAGTGGATCCGCGACGGGATGACGCTGGGGCTGGGCACCGGCAGCACCGTGCGCCACCTGCTGGACGTGATCGCGGAGCGGCGCGCGGCCGGGGCGTGGCAAAACGTCACGGGCGTGCCCACTTCGGAGGACACGGCGCAGCGGGCGCGGCGCCTGGGCATTCCCCTCGCCACCCTGGAGGAACGGCCCCACGTGGACCTGACCATCGACGGCGCGGACGAGGTAGACCCGGCGCTGAACCTGATCAAGGGGCTGGGCGCCGCCCTGCTGCGGGAGAAGATTGTCGCGGCGGCCTCGCGCGAGCTGGTGATCGTGGCGGACGAATCTAAGGTGGTGGACCGGCTGGGCACCCGGGCGCCGCTCCCCGTGGAGGTGGACCCGTTCGGCGCGGCCATCCAGCCGGAGTTCCTGCGCGCCCTGGACGCGGACCCCGTGCTGCGGATGCGCGACGGCGAGCCGGTGGTCACGGACGGCGGCAACCGTATCTTCGACTGCCGCTTCGCGGACGGCATCGCGGACCCGGCGGCGCTGGAAGCGAAGCTCGCCCTGCGCCCGGGGATCATCGACAGCGGGCTGTTCCTGGGGATGGCGACGGCGGTGGTGATCGCGGGGAGCGGCGGCGTGCAGGTGCGCACGCGCGAGGGCGGTCGATGAGCCGGGTAAAGATCGCGCCCTCCATCCTGTCCGCGGACTTCACGCGGCTGGGCGAGCACATCGCCGAGGCGGAGGCGGCGGGGGTGGACTGGATCCACGTGGACGTGATGGACGGGCACTTCGTCCCCAACATCACCATCGGGCCCATGATCGCGGCGGCGGCGCGGCGCTCCACCACGCTGCCCATCGACGTGCACCTGATGATCGAGCACCCGGAGCGGTACCTAGCGGATTTCGCCAGGGCCGGGGCGGACTACCTGACGGTGCACGTGGAGACCTGTCCGCACCTGCACCGCACCGTCCAGCAGATCCGGGAGCTGGGGGTAAAGCCGGGGGTCACGCTGAACCCGGCGACCTCCGTCGATACGCTCGCGGAGATCCTGCCGTACGTGGACCTGGTGCTGGTGATGTCCGTGAACCCGGGGTTCGGCGGGCAGTCGTACATCCCGTCGAGCACGGACAAGATCGCGCGCATCCGCCGCATGCTGGACGAGCGCGGGCTGGACCACGTGGAGCTGCAGGTGGATGGCGGCGTGGCGCCCGACACGGTGGGCGAAGTGGTCGCCGCGGGGGCCACGTGCTTCGTGGCGGGCTCCGCCGTCTACAACACCAGGGCCAGCGTCGCGGAGAACGTGCGCCGGCTGCGCGAGGGCATCGAGGCGGCGGGGGGCGGGCGGGGAAGACCGTAGACCGCGCCGGGGCGGGCCTTTATCTTTGCTGCGGAGGGATCGCCGATCGCGGCGATCCTCACCTGCCTGGGTGGTGAAATCGGCAAACACAGCAGACTTAAAATCTGCCGGGCCAACGCCCTTACGGGTTCGAGTCCCGTCCCAGGCATCCTGTGAATCAGCGCGGCGGAGACGAAGGTCGTCTCCGCCGCGTTTTTCTGCAGGAGGTTCGGGAAGCCCTCACCGCTGACCGCGAACGAAGCCGCGGCGATGAGATTCGACTCCGTGAGGATCCATGCAGCCGCAACGCGTTGATCGCGGCCGTCTGGAAAGAGGCATACGGTCAGCGCCTCCACACCGAGCCTGATCCCCATCCCACGATCGCGTCTTTTCTGCACCCGCACGGGCGGACGCCCGGATTCGGTCGCTGGATGGCGGCGCGGGCGATTTCGGCTCCCGCGCGAGGGCGGGCGCCGCGTGTGCGGACGCATCGCGGAATCGCACGATTCACATCCATCGCAACACGAAGCGCGTATCTCACGTAGAGATCGAGGCGAGGCATCATCGACCGCCTCCACGTGCGCCGCGTGAGAATCGGGGCGGCGCCACGCTTTCGCTGGGTTCCCGGCGGAGCGCACCTTGCGAAAGGGGCCGCGCCGGGGCACGATTCCACGATACGGGTGTGATACATCCAGTCACGTGATTCGACGTATTCGAGGGGACGGCCGAGCGGATGACCGAGGATGGGGAGGCGCAGGGCGGCGCGGAGCGCATGGAAGCCATCGAGGACGTGGTGGCGCGCGCGCAGTCGCTGGGCGAAGAAGACCGCTGGGACGACGCGTACGCCCTGCTCGCCGAAGCGCTGGACGAGCAGGGCGAAGACGCGCTGCTGCTGGCGTGGGCGGGGCTCGCGGCGCAGCGCCTGGGCGAGGAGAGCGAGGCGTACGACCGCTTTCGCGCGGCGCTGGCCCTGCAGCCCAGCGATCCGTTCGTCCTGGCGGCCGCCGGGAGCGGCGTGGCGGCGCTGGACGACCCGTCGGCGGAGGGCGCGCTGCGCATGGCCGCGCTGACGGCGCCGGACTTTGCCTTTGCGCGGCTGTCGTACGGCGCGTACCTGGCGCGGGAGGGGATGTTCGACGAGGCCATCACGGAGCTGGAGGCTGCGCGCCGGCTGTCCCCGGAGGACGGGCTGGTGCACGCGGAGCTGGGGATGGCCTACCTGCTGGCCCGGCAGGCGGACGCGGGGCTGGACGCGCTGGAGGAGGCGCTGTCGCGCACGCCCGCGGATTCGTGGCTGCGCGCCCTGTTCGGCCTGGCGCTGGTGGACGCGGGGCGCGGCGAAGAGGGCGCCGAGCAGCTGCACCAGGCCGCCGGCGAGCGTGACGACGACGTGGAGATGCAGCTCATCGCGGCGCTGGCCATGGCGGCGCAGGGGTGGGAAGATCCCGCCTGGGAGGCCATGGCCCGCGCGGAGTCGCAGGCCGACAGCAGCGACCAGGCGCTGATCTCCGAGGTGGAGGACTGCCTGGAAGCGGGGCCGGACGCCGCGGACGAGTTCCTTCGCATGGACCTGGGCCCCACCGTGCTGCGAGAGCGGCTCATTCAGCGCGCCTGACCCCGGAGACGATGCAGCTGGAAGACGACGACCGCACCCTCGCCGGCCCCACGGCCGCGCCCGTGACCGCTACCCCGCCGGCGCCGGTCCGGCGGCGCGCGCCCCTGCCCGTGCGCATTGTCCGGGGGCTGATCAAGCTGGGGCTGGTGATGCTGGCGGGATGGGCGCTGTGCGTGGCCGCCATCCACCTGTGGGGCCGCCGCAGCGAGACGCCCCGCTCCGATGCCATCGTGGTGCTGGGCGCGGCCCAGTACGACGGGCGTCCCTCGCCGGTGCTCAAGGCGCGGCTGGACCACGCCGTCTCGCTGTACGAGCGCGGGGTGGCGCCCGTCATCATCATGACGGGCGGGCAGGCGCCGGGCGACACGGTCAGCGAGGCGGTGGTCAGCCGGCGCTACGCCGTGCGGCAGGGCGTGCCCGCGGCCGCCATCCTCACGGAGCGCGGCGGGATGACGACGGTGGAATCCATGAAGTCCGTGGGCCGGCTGATGCGGTCACGGGAGATGGACACGGCCGTGCTGGTGAGCGATCCCTTTCACATGCTGCGGCTCAAGCTGCTGGCGCGGCAGGTGGGGTTCCGCGGATACACGTCCCCCACGCGCACGAGCCCCATCTCCCGGAACCGCTCGCAGGAGCGGAAGCACCTGATCCGGGAGAGCTTCAGCCTGCCGTTCGCGCTGCTGCAGGCGTTGTAAGGGGGGAACCGCGGGGGACGGGGAACAGGTTACAGGGGACAGGGGGATGGATGCGGCGCGAGGAGTCCGTCGCCGCGCGACGGGCGGGCG
>DATING010000901.1:0-3902 GCA_035474555.1 Longimicrobium sp.
ACCCGGACCCGGCGGAGCGCGGCGAGGGCGCGGACCTCGTGGGTCGGCGGCGGTACACGGCCTCCAAGCTGTGCAACATCTTCTGCGCGTACGAGATGCACCGCCGGCTCCAGGCGGCGGGGCGCACCGGCATCACCTGCAACGTGTTCGATCCGGGCGCCGTGCCGGGCACGGGGCTCGCGCGCGACTGGCCGGCGCCCATGCGTTTCGCGTGGAACAACGTGGGCCGCGCGCTGGTGCCCGTGCTACGCGCGGCGGGGCTGCCGTTCAGCACGCCCGCGCGCTCCGGCGGTGCCCTGGCCCGCGTGGCGACGGACCCCGCGCTGGCGGGCGTCTCCGGCCGCTACTTCGAGATCGACCACGAGGCGCGCTCCTCCGCGGAATCGTACGACGAGCCCCGCGCGCGGGCCCTGTGGGACGACAGCGCGCGGCTCGCCGGCCTGCGCGTGGACGAGGCACCGCTCGCGGCCGTGGCGTAGGACGGGTTGCGCGATGCGGCGGGCGGATGTGAAGCTGTCCGCCCGCCCATCGCATCTAACCCGCAGGGAGGAAACCTGGATGAAGACGCCCCCGCACGACGGCCCCTTTCCCCGGAACATCGGCCAGCCCGCGACGCGTGCGCTCCTAGCGGCCGGATACACGGAGCTGCGGCAGCTGGCCGGCGTGCCCTACGCCGAGATGAAGCGCCTGCACGGCATGGGACCCATGGCGCTCTCCCGGCTGCAAGATGCGCTGGAGGCGCAGGGCCTGTCGCTCGGGTCGCCGCCCGCGCGCAAGGCTCCCGAGGACGGGTCTTGACTTCAAGTCGACTTGAAGGTGTAGCTTCTCGTCCGTCGCCGGATTCCCTGACGCGCGATCGAGTCCGGCGTTGCGCGCACGCTCTCGGACGAAGGTGCTGTTCAACCTCCCCCAGGGGTTTTTGGGGGAGGTGCGAGCCTGAGCGAGCGGAGGGGGCGCTCGCGAGGGGCCGGCATCCGGGCGCGAATCCACCCCCTCGGCCGGGACGGTAGATCCTTCGGTCGCGCGCAAGCGGTTGTGCGGATTCAGGATATGCGCGTGCGCTCCCTCAGGAAAACAACATTCGCGGGGGGGCGGGAGACGGGGAGGGTTGACAGGGGAGCCGGTGTTAGATGATTATCTAACCATGTATGTGGAACACGGCAAACCCGGCCAGCTCGCCCCAGGGCAGTTCGAGCGCATCGCCAAGGCGCTCGCCGACCCGCGCCGCTTCTCCGTCCTGGAGCAGATCGCGGCCGCGGAACGGGACTGCCCGTACTCCAAGCTGTGCGAGCAGTTTCCCGTCTCCAAGGCCACCATCTCGCACCACCTGAAGGAGCTGGTGCAGGCGGGGCTGGTGGAGTCGGAAAAGGATGGACAGTTCGTCCACACGCGCGTCCGCCCCGGCATCGTCGAGGCGTACGCCGCGGAGCTGGTGCGGCGGGCGACAGGGGCGGCGGAGTAGGCGGGTCCGGGACCGGCGGGCAGTACGCGGGGATGGGTGGCGAGGGGAAGATGCCGCCGGTCCCGGACCCGTAGTTAGATGGTTGTACAATCGTTGCAAGCAAGTGCTTGCATGGCAGGCGCTCCAGGGGCGGGACCGGCAGGCGGACGCGGGGTGGGGTGGTGAGGGGAAAGCTGTCTGCCGGTTCCGCCCCTGTAGTTAGATGGTTGTACAACGATTGTTTACGGATGGGCGGAGGGGGAGGCCGCGGGGGGAGTGGATCGGAAGCGGATCGGCAGGGCGGTACGCGGGAAGGGCGGGGAGGAGGGGCAGGTGTGCAGGTGCAGGGGCTTCTCATCCCCAGTTGTTTGATCGTCATACAACTGTTTGTCACCGTGGAGCACGCTGGAGGGCGTCAACCCATGAAGATCAGAGATTTCCGTCGCCCGTCCGCGGGCGTGAAGTCGGTGGTGCTGCTGGGCACGCTGGCCGTGGCCGGCGGCGGGCTGGCCGTGTGGAAGGCCGGCGACGTCAAGGAGGCGCAGGCCGCCGCGGCCAGCCAGCCCGAGCCGGTGGAGACGGTGACGGGCGCCGTGGCCGTGGAGCGCGAGCACCGCGAAGCCGCCACGTCCATCGGCACCGTGCTGGCCACGCGCAGCATCGAGCTGCGCAACGAGGTGCCCGGCACCGTTCGCTTCGCGCGGCTGGCGCCGGGGCAGGTGGTGGGCGCGGGGACCGTGCTGGTCTCGCTCGACGCGTCGGTCGAAGAGGCGGAGCTGCGGGCCCTGCAGGCGCAGGCGGAGCTGGCGCGGACGACCGTCGCCCGCATGGAGCGGATGTACGAGCAGCGTGCCGTGAGCGCCATGGAGGTGGACAACGCGCGGGCCGAGCGCGACGTGGCCGTGGCCCAGATGGCGAGGATCCGCGCCGTGATCGCCCGCAAGACCATCCGCGCGCCCTTCCGCGCCCGGGTGGGGATGGCGGACGTGCACCCGGGCCAGTTCCTGGACGCGGGCACGGTGCTGACCACGCTGCAGGGCGTGGACGACGCGGCCAACGTGGACTTCGCCGTGGCGCAGGACGTGGCCGCGGGGCTGCGGCCGGGCGACCCCGTGGAGGTGCTGGCGGGCGAGGGGCAGGGGATGGCCGTCCCCGCGCGCATCACGGCCGTGGATGCGCGGGTGGATCCGTCCACCCGCAGCGCCACCGTCCGCGCGCGCATCACCGGCGAAGGGGCCAACCTGGCGCCGGGCGGCTCCGTCCGCGTGCGCGTGGCCGTGGGCGCGGCGCAGACGGCCGTGGCCGTGCCCGTGAGCGCCCTGCGCAAGGGACCCGGCGGCGACCACGTGTTCGTGCTGGAGACCAATCCCAAGGGCGAGACGCGGGCGCGGATGCGGCCCGTGCAGGCCGGGCCCGTGCTGGGCGGCGAGGTGGTGATCCTCTCCGGCGTCACGGCCGGCGAGCGGGTGGCGGCGTCCGGGTCCTTCAAGCTGCGCGAGCAGGCGCTGGTGCGGGTGTCGGGCGCCCCGGTGGCGGCCGCGGCCGCGACGGGGGGCAAGTAACGGCCATGCGCTCGTTCACGGACATCTTCATCAAGCACCCGGTGCTCGCCATCGTGGTGAACCTGGTGCTCGTGCTGGTCGGGTGGCGGGCGCTCAGCAGCCTGCCGGTGCAGCAGTACCCGCAGATCGAGAGCTCCTCCGTCGTCATCACCACCGTCTACTACGGGGCCAGCGCCGAGACGGTGCGCGGATTCCTGACCACGCCCATCGAGCGGGCGGTCTCCGCCATCAGCGGCGTGGACCACCTGGAGTCCACCAGCCGGGCGGGGATGAGCACGGTCACCGTGCGGCTTAAGCTGAACCACAACACCACCGCCGCCCTGGCCGAGGTCACGGCGCGGCTGCAGCAGGTGCGCTCGGAGCTGCCGCCGGACGCGGAGCCGCCGGCCGTGGAGGTGCAGCGCGCGGACCGGCCGTACGGCACGTTCTACCTGAGCTTTTCATCGAAAGAACGGGATGCGCCGGCGCTGACGGACTGGCTCACGCGCTCCGTGCAGCCGCAGCTGGCCACGCTGGAAGGGGTGCAGCGGGTCACGTTCGAGGGGGCGCGCCCCCTGGCCATGCGGGTGTGGATCGAGCCGGACCGCCTGGCCGCCCACAACCTGGCCCCGGGCGACGTGCACGCGGCCCTGCAGCGCAACAACTACCTGGCCGCCGTGGGGCAGACGCGCAGCGACCAGATCCAGGTGAACCTGCTGGCCAACACGGACCTGCGCACGGCGGAGGAGTTCGCGGACCTGATCGTGGCGGAGCGGGGCGGGGCCATCGTCCGGCTGCGCGACGTGGCGCGGGTGGAGCTGGGCGCCGAAGAGGCGCAGATGGTGGCCAAGTACAACGGGACGGAGGCCGTGTACCTGGGCGTGTGGCCGCTGGTGGGCGCCAACGAGATCGACGTGGCG
>DATING010000902.1:0-3794 GCA_035474555.1 Longimicrobium sp.
AAGTGCGGAAGTGGACAACTTCCGCAACGACGATAAAACAATCCGCCGCAACGCACAACGCCACCACACCGTCCATCCCCATCCACACCAGCGATTTCGGGCGCGGCGGGCGGATGCGGATCGGCGGAACCGGGGCCGCGCTCCTTGCCCGCCCCCGGTGCATCGGCTAAATGATCAGCTGGCCGGTGCCCCCGCAACCCGATACGCGAGAGAGCGATGGACGTCCGCGAGCACGACCTGCCCGGCGTGGGAAAGAAGTTCGCCGTCGTCACCAACGACAGCGACCGGCTTACGATCATCATCCACAACTCCGGGCACCGCGAGATCTACTTCTTTGAGCGGGGTGAGGACTACCCCGCCTACGCCATCCGCATGGAGGACTCGGAGGCGCGCAAGCTGGGCGCCATCCTGGGCGGCGCCTTCTTTCAGCCCGTGGTGGCCGAGTCCATGGAGATGGTGCTGGACCAGCTTTCCGTGGAGTGGATGAAGGTGGGCGAAGCGTCGCCGCTCGCCGGCAAGAGCCTGCTGGAGGCGGCCGTCCGCGAGCGCACGGGGGCCAGCGTCATCGCCATCCTGCGCAACGGCAAGGCGATCCCCAACCCCCAGCCGGACGAGCGGATCGCCGCCGGAGACACGCTGATGGTGGTGGGTGACCGCGAGCAGGTGGGACGCTTCGGCGACCTGCTGCGCGGCGGGCCGGCGTAGCCCGTGCACGGCGAGTTCCTGCTGGGCGCCGGCGCCGTACTGGCCGCCCTCGCCCTTGCCGGCCTGCTCTTCGACCGTCTGCGGCAGTCCGTGATCCCCGCGTTCATCCTGCTGGGGATGAGCCTGCGGCCCCTGGACCTGGACGACCACCTGGTGGAGGCGCTGGCCACGCTGGGCGTGGTGCTCCTCCTCTTCTTCATGGGGCTGGAGTTCTCCGTGGGCGCCCTGCTGCGCGACCGGCGCCGCATCGTCCGCAACGGGGCCATCGACCTGCTGGTCTGCTTTCCCGCCGGCTTCCTGGTGGGCGCGTGGGTGGGCGGCGGGTGGACGGGCGCGCTGCTGATGGGCGGCGCGTTCTACGTGTCGTCCAGCGCCATCATCGCCAAGAGCACCATCGAGCTGCGGCGCGCCGCCGACCCGGAGACGGAGGTGGCGCTGGGCGTGCTGGTGTTCGAGGACCTGTTCATGGCGCTGTTCCTGGCCGTGCTCTCCGGCGCCGTGCTGTCCGCCGACCCCAGCGCCGGCATGGCCCTGTGGGGGATCGTCAAGGCGCTGCTGTTCTTCGCGGCCATCGTGGGCCTGGCGCTGTACGCCCGCCCCATGCTGGACCGCGCCTTCGACCTGGACAGCGACGACCTGTTCCTCCTGCTCACGGGCGGCGTGGTGCTCCTCCTCTCCTGGGGCGCGCTGGCGGCGGGCTTGTCGGAGGCCATCGGCGCGTTCCTGGCCGGGCTGCTGCTGGCGGAGACGGAGCACAAGGAGCGCGCGGAGCGGCTGTTCGGCCCCCTGCAGGGGCTGTTCGCGGCCGTCTTCTTTCTCGGCTTCGGCCTGTCGCTGGACCCGTCCACCTTTGCGGGGGTGTGGCCGTACGCGCTGATCCTGGCCGTGATCGGTGTCGTCCTGAAGGTGGGCGCGGGGATGTGGATCGGCCGGCGCGACGGGCTGCCCAAGCGCAACGGGCTGGCCCTGGGGCTCACGCTGGTGCCCCGCGGCGAGTTCTCCATCCTGCTGGCCGGCATCGCCGTCACGGCGGGGCTGCCGGCCGTGGGCGCCACCATCGCGCTGCTGGTGCTGGCGCTGTCGCTCGTGGGGACCGTGGGACTGCGGTTCGCGCCGGACATCGCGCGGCGCGTGTACCCCCGCAAGGCCGCCCGCTCGCTGGAGGAGCGCGGCTTCAACCCCGCCCTGGCCGCGTTCGACGACCCGCCGGGCAAGGGCGGGCCTCCCGGCCCCGCGTAGCGCACGGACGACGGAGTCTCCCGCGGCCCGCAAAGGACGCGGAAGACGGCGGGGAGGACGGCAGGGAGGTGAAGAAGACGCGGGGGTACGGGGGATGGGTTTCCGCCGTGCCGCCGCGTCCTCGTGCGATTGGCGGATCGCTGGATGGCGCGATCCTTGACCCCGTGCCGGGACATGTCCGTGGAAGCCTCGACCGAATCCCCCGCCCTACCCGCCGAGGCGCCCCAGGGGCCGCCACGGTGGCTGGGCGTGCTGGCCAGCGTGTTCGTGCTGCTGGCGCTGGCCGCGCTGGTCATCGTCCCCCTGCTGGTGCAGCAGCGGGTGGACCGGGTGCGCGCGCGGGTGGAGGACCACGCGGACCACGCGCGCACCCTGCTGGGCAGGCTGCAGTTCGACCTGTCGCGCGAGGCCGCGATGGTGTTCATGGCCTCCATCACCGGCTCGCCCGAGCCGCTGAAATTGTACGCCGCGTCGCGGGCGGACGAGACGGAGGGGTTCCGGCAGCTGGAGGGGCACGCGGAGGTGCTGGGCGGCGACGTGCTGCAGGAATTCGTGCGCTTTCGCACCCTGGCGGAGCAGTGGCACCTGCGCGTCCCGGTGAACCCCGAGACGCGCGAGCCGGCCAGCATCCGCGCCGCCCTGGCCAACGTGCGTGCCGAGCAGCCGTTCGCCGACACGGTGATCAACGCCGCGAGCCGGCTGGACCAGGCACTGGTGCGAGAGGCCGAGGCCGGCCGCGAGGCCATCCGCCGCACGGAGCGGTCGGGCCTGGTCATCACGCTGGGCCTGGGACTGCTGGCGCTGCTGGCGGCGGGAGCCGTGGCGTGGCTGACGGCCCGCGTGCGGCACCTGGCCGCGGAAGCCACGCGGCGCGGCCACGAAGCCGAGAGTGCGCTGGAAGAGGCCGCGCGGATGACGGAGGCGCGCGCCCGGCTGCTGCGGGGCGTGAGCCACGACGTAAAGAACCCGCTGGGCGCCGCCCGCGGGTACGCCGAGCTGCTGGAGCTGGAGCTCAAGGGCCCCCTGAACGCGGACCAGGTGCGCTACGTAAAGGGCGTGCGCCGCTCCATCGACGGTGCGCTGGCCATCCTGGGCGACCTGCTGGACCTGGCCCGCGCGGACAGCGGCGGGCTGAGCGTGGAGCGCGTGCCCGTTGACCTGTCGCGCGTGGCCTCGGAGGCGGGCGAGGACCACCGTCCCGCCGCCGCCTCCGCCGGGCACACCATCGAGTGCAGCATGACGGGCCCCGTGCGCGTCTACTCCGACCCGGGCCGCGTGCGGCAGGTGCTGGGCAACCTGCTTTCCAACGCCATCAAGTACACGCCCGCCCCCGGCCACATCACCGTGCGCGCCGAGCGGGTGGATGCCGATCCGGACCACCCCGGCGACTGGGCCGTGGTGCGCGTGTCCGACACCGGCCCGGGGATCCCGGCAGACAAGCGCGAGGCCATCTTCGACGAGTTCAGCCGCCTGCACGACGGCACGGGCATCCAGGGGCACGGCCTGGGGTTGGCCATCAGCCGCCGCGTGGCGCGCCTGCTGGGCGGCGATCTGGACGTGGGCGGGGCGGACGGCGAGGGCGCCACCTTCTCCCTCTGGCTCCCCCTCCGCGACGACGACGAGGCGCTCCCGTCGGCATCCGGCAAAAAGACGTGATGCCAGATGCCTGGATTCCGCACCCTCCGTGAGACGGCCGTAGAGCTCCGGGTGCACAATCAACGGCAGGATTCGGTAGGATACCGGATCGCTAAATTGATCGTGCACGGGAGTTCTACTGCTGCCGCACAGGGAAGGACCTGTTCCCCGTGGCCTCTTTCCCCCTGTGTGAGGCCTTCTTTGAAATCATGAAT
>DATING010000903.1:0-1509 GCA_035474555.1 Longimicrobium sp.
GTCGCGGTCCCCTCTCCCGCAAACTGCGCGGGAGAGGGGGAGTACCCAACTCGTGCACGGGAGCGGGCATCGCGCCGCGCCCCCACCCGCTCGTCACCTCGCGACCTCCCCCAATCCTGGGGGGGGTGCTTTGCATCCAGCACAGAAGCAGCCACCGGGCAGGAGCCAACCTCCCTCCCCCACGCAGTTTGTGGGGGAGGGCCGGGGAGGGGGGCGCTCCGCCCCCGCACCGCCCCCGCCATCGCGACGAAACCCCGTAGAAGTATACACCCCCTCCCGCGCAGTTTGCGGGAGGGGGTGGACGAGCCTAAGCGAGGCCGGGGGAGGGCAAGCGCGCACTCACGCACTCACGCACTTCCGCACTCCGTCTACTGCTGCAGCGCGCGGATCTCCGCCGGCAGCGCAAACGTGCTCTCGGGGATGGGGTTGGTGTTCACTTCCTTCAGCGTCGTCATCATCTGCTGGCCCGCCATGTTCGCCACCGACCGCGAGGGCATCTTGAGCCCGCCGAAGTCGCGGTAGTCATGGAACTCCACGGCGACCTCGAGCTTGCCCATCTCCGACACCATCTGCGACGTCATGCCCACCAGCAGCTTGGTCTCCACGTCGAAGCAGCCGAACACCTCGTCGCCGTTGGTGGCCACCATCCGCACGCGGTAGCACGGCCGCCCCGCCACTTCCGTGCGCTCCACCGTCTCCATGGTGGGGTACAGGTGCTCAAAGCGCAGGCTGGCGTCGAAGTCCGACTGGCGAAGCGTCTGCTCCAGCTCCGCGCCGTCCAGGATCCGGGCGCCCTGCATGGGGTTCATGCTCCACGCCACCTGGCCGTCGTACCCCGACTTGATCTCGCCCAGGTTGGGGATGGTCATCACCGTCACCACCTTGTTGGGGCGCGCCTGCCACGTCTCCACCGTCATGCTCATCCCCGCCGCCGGCATGGACATCTCGCTCACGGAGTGCCGGTGCTGCGCGCGCGCGATGGCGTCCGCGCCGCCCACGGCGTTCACGTAGGCGTTGAGGATCTCCCGCGCGGCGGGCAGATCCTGCGCGCGGGCGGGGGCGGCGGCCAGGGCGGACGCGGCACCCGCGAGCACCAGCGTGCGGACCAGCTTGCTGTGTACCTTCATGTCCAGCTCCCTCGATCGTTTCGGATAGAAAGTGTGGCGGCCCCATTCCCCCGGCCGCACGAAGGGGCTTCCGGCACTACCGCGGTGCGGCGGCGCCGGCCTGACTGCCGATCCACGTCACGGCCGATTCCAGCGCGGGGTCGCGCCCCGCCAGCAGGGCCCTGCGCGCGGGCGGCGTCACGGCGTCGGGGATGACCCCCGCGCCCTCCCACTGCTCGCCGTCCGGCCCCACGAAGTCCGCCACGGCGTGCAGCAGCACGTCGCCGTTGGGCAGCCGCGGCATGAGCGAGGGGAGCGCCTGCCCCGCGCTCGGTACCCCGAAGATCCGCGCGCGCCCAAGCGCCTGCATGCCGCCCGCGAAGAACTCCGACGTGCTGGCCGT
>DATING010000904.1:0-2616 GCA_035474555.1 Longimicrobium sp.
GTGCATGATTTCGTGCTGGCCCTTCCCGTGCTGATGACCGGACGGCGGTGAAGAAGCACGCAGCCCCGCCGGAACGCTCCGGCGGGGCTGCCTGCATCGGAATGGGGCCGTGCCCCCCGCGAGCTCACCCGTTGTAGATGACGCCCGCGCTCGTGCGGTACAGCTCCAGCACGGCGTTGGCCTCGTCGCGGAGCACGCCGCGGTCGATGCGGATGCCGCGCGCCTCCAGGTACGCGTGGCTCTCCGGGAACACGGGGCCCTCGTCAAAGTTCACGCGGAGGGCGTCGTCGCGGGTGGCGCCGCAGACCACCCGGCGCACCCCGCTCCACAGCGTGGCGCCCAGGCACATGGCGCACGGCTCGCAGCTGGTGAACATCTCGTACACGGGGCCGTCCGGCGTGCGCAGCGTAAAGCATTCCAGCCGCGCCTGCGCCGCCATGATGGCCATCATCTCGCCGTGCAGCGTGCAGTTGTTCAGCCGTACCACGCTGTTCACCCCCACCGCCACCAGCTCGCCGGTGCCCGCGTCGAAGATCGCCGCGCCAAAGGGGCCACCCGTGCCGCGCAGCACGTTCTCGCGCGACAGGTCGACGGCCAGCCGCATCTTTTCCTCGTCCGACGTGTAGGCGCGGTCCGCGTCCACGACGTCGTGTACCCAGTCGGGAAGGTCGATGACGATGGGGGAGGTGTGCATTGCGGCGGCGGTGGTCGGCATGGACGGCAGGGGGCGCGATGGAGAACGTTAGGCGACGCAAATCGTCGGAAACTAACGTAGTCTCGCGAAAGCGGCAAGCGAAAGGCGGGGGGGCGATTGCGCGGGGCTCCGCCGCCGTCGTATAAGTTAGTTCGTTCCATCCGCCGGCGCAGCCTGCCCCGCCGGCGTGGCCACGAATCCACCCTCTCCCGAGGCCGCATGATCCCTGCCGTGGGCCGCAGCGTGTTCCGCAAGGACGGCATGCCCAAGACCACCGGGGCTGCCCGGTACGTCGACGACCTGCGCTTTGACGGGATGCTGTACGGGCGCACCATCCGCGCCGAGATCCCGCGCGGGCGCATCCGCTCCATCCACCTGGACTTCGATCCGGCCGGCTTCACCATCGTGGACTGGCGCGACATCCCGGGGCCGCTGTGCAACTTCGTGGCGCTGATCGTGGCCGACCAGCCGTTCCTGGTGCAGGACGAGATCAACCACCTGGCGGAGCCCATCCTGCTCCTGGCCCACGAGGACCGCGAGACGCTCGCCGCCGCGAAGGTCCGCATCGAGTACGAGCCCGCGGAGCCCGTCCTGGACCCCGAGCAGTCCACGGTGGTCTTCAAGGACCTCCGCATCCGCAAGGGAGACACGGCGGCGGCCATGGCGGGAGCGGACCTGATCGTGGAGGGGACGTACCGCACGGGCCACCAGGAGCACGTCTACATCGAGACCAACGGGGTCATCGCCGTCCCCCAGGCCAACGGGGGGATGACGGTCTACGGCTCGCTGCAGTGCCCGTACTACGTGCACAAGGCGCTCAAGGCGCTGCTGCAGATCGAGGATCACCGCGTCCGCGTGGTGCAGACGGAGACGGGGGGCGGATTCGGCGGCAAGGAAGAGTATCCCAACATCCTCGCCGGCCACGCGGCCCTGCTGGCGCGCAAGTCCGGGCGGCCCGTGAAGATGGTGTACGACCGCACGGAGGACATGCTGGCCACCACCAAGCGGCATCCCTCCATCATCCGCCACCGCACGGGCGTCACCCGCGACGGGCGGCTGGTGGCGATGGAGATCGACGTGCTGATGGACGGCGGCGCGTACGTCACCCTGAGCCCCGTCGTCCTGTCCCGCGGCTGCATCCACGCCGCCGGGCCGTACCGCTGCGATCACGTGGATCTGCACGGGCGCGCGGTGATGACCAACACGCCCCCCAACGGCGCCTTTCGCGGCTTCGGCGCGCCGCAGACGCAGTTCGCCACGGAGGTGCACATGGACCGCATTGCCGAGGCGCTGGGGATGGACCCCGCCCAGCTGCGCGCCATCAACGCCCTGCGCCCCGGCGACACCACGGCCACGGGCCAGCACATGGGCGCGGACTGCAGCGCCGTGGACGTGCTGCGCGCGGGAATCGAGAAGTCCGGCTACCACCGCAAGCGGGCGGAGTACGCGGGGACCAACCGGGGGATCGGCCTTTCCCTCTTCTTCCACGGCAGCGGCTTCACGGGGAGCGGCGAGATCTACCTGGCATCCAAGGCGACGCTGGAGGCCACGGAGACGGGCGCGCGCGTCCGCGTGGCCAGCGTGGAGATGGGCCAGGGCACGCGCACCATGCACGCGCAGATCGTGGCGGACGCGCTGGGCATCCCCTACGAGGCCGTGGAGATCGTGCAGCCGGACACGCAGGAGGTGCCGGACAGCGGGCCCACGGTCGCGTCGCGCACCTGCATGATCGTCGGCCGGATCCTCGAGCGGTGCGCGATCGAGATGCGCGAGCAGCTCGGCGCGATGACGCCGGCCGAGTACGCGCGGACGCGGGGTCCGTTCCGCGTCAGCAAGCGGCACAAGATGCCGGAGTGGATTCAATGGGATGAAGAGCACTATCGCGGCGACGCGTACGCGACCTACGCCTGGGCGTGTGACGT
>DATING010000905.1:0-3041 GCA_035474555.1 Longimicrobium sp.
ATCCGTGCAGGCGGCAACGCGCCTGGGGTGGACTGCCTGGACCGCGGGGAGCACCGCCCAGCCCGGGCGGCGTCCGTGCATCCTCCCGCTCGCATTCGCGGCGCGGAAGGACGCACGCCTACATGATACCCTCTCCCCCCGCCCGGGTTCAAGGGTCTCGTGCAATTCCCATCCTCAGCCGGCGCTGTCCGCCGCCGTCGCGGCCCCGCACCAGGGCCAGCCCCGGGCCGTCCGCGGGGACGGAACGGTGTCGCGGCGGGCGCGCTGGCCCAGCCCGTTGCGCCCGCCCGCACGGGTGGTTCCCGGCGCGGTCGCGGTGACGTAGGTGGGGCGGTCCTGCGCCACCGGGAGCGTGCAGGCAATGCGCCGCTGCTCCGTGCTCAGCACGCCCTCCACCAGGCGGTTGGCGGCGTCGTTGTTCACCGCCATCTGCTCCAGCACGGGGCGCACGATGGGGATCTCCGTCCGCTCGCGGGGCGCGCGGAGCTGCCGCTGCAGGCTGTCGTTGCGCAGGGACCACAGGCGGTTGATGGAATCCAGCGTCGTCACCTGCCCGCTGGTCAGGCTGAGCTGCTGCCGCGCGCCCAGCAGCACGAACACGTTGGGGCCGCCGCCGCCCATGATCACCCCCTCGGGGAGGGTCGAGGCACCGGCCTGCGGCGCGGGCGCATCCGCCGGCGCGCCACCCTGGCCGCCGCACGCCGCCGCGAGGGCCAGCGCCGCGACCGCCATCATCCTGGTCATCACCAAACCACCTCCATGCGAGCGAAAATTGGCACCCGGACGTTCCCCCCGCCCCGCGCATCGTGTGCCGGGCGGGCGGCGGACGGTCAGAACGCGGAGCACTCCGCGCGTTGATGGAGACACGCGAGCGCGCCCCGTCCCCTATGCGCGTTCGTACGACGGCGCCGGGCGGGATGGATCCACTGCAACATCCACGCGAATTCCGCCCGCACCGCCGGCGGGGTGGATGGACGTGGCGCGATCCCGCGGGCACCCGCTTTCCATCTGACGAGTCCGATCCACCCACGCCACACCCGGGATCGAAGAGATGCGCACGAGGCTGCTCGCGACGGCGACGGGATGGATGCTGGCGGTGCTGATGCTGATCGCGGCCCCGGCGGCGGCCCAGACCGTGGCGGGGCGCGTGGTGGAGGCGGAGACGGGGCAGCCCGTCCCCGGCGCGGTCGTCGTGCTGGCGACGCCGGCGGGGACGCGGCACGCGGTGGCGCTTGCGGACGCGGAGGGACGCTACACCCTCCGCGCCCGCGCGGCCGGCGACTACACGGTGCGCGCGGAGCGGGTGGGATTCGCGTCCAGCGCCCCTTCGCCCGTCCGGCTGGACGCGGGACAGACGGTGCAGCTGGAGGTGCGGGCGGCGTCGGTCCGCATCACCCTGGAGCCGGTGGTCGCGAGGGGACGGCGGCGGCGGTGCTCGGAGGAGCTGGCGGGCGGCGCGCAGACCTCCGGCGTGTGGGACGAGGCCCGCAAGGCGCTGCAGTCCGCCGCGCTGGTGGAGCGGACAGGCGCTTACACCTTTGAGATGCAGATACGGCAGCGCCGGTTGACCGCGGGCGGCGGCCGCGTGATCCGCGAGCAGAAATGGATGGACGAGGCGACCGGCACGCCCTTCGTCACCCTGTCCGGCGAGGCGCTGGAGCGGAATGGCTACGTCGTGGTGGATGCCGATTCGCTCATCCTGTACGGCCTGGGCGCGGGGGCCATCCTGTCGGACGTGTTCCTGGCCAGCGACTGCTTCGGCGTGCGCGACGGGGGCAGCGAGCACCCGGGATGGGTGGGGCTGGAGTTCACGCCCCTGGCCGGCCGGGTGAGCCCCGACGTGCGCGGCGTGCTGTGGCTGGACCGCGCCAGCAGCGAGCTGCGGGTGGTGGAGTACGGCTACACGGGGCTGCCCATGCGCGGCCCCGTGGACCAGCTGGGCGGGCGGCTGGAGTTCCAGCGGATGGCCAGCGGGGCGTGGATCGTGATGCGGTGGCACGTGCGCGGCCCCGTGCTGCTCGCCGACCACGGCGTGCTGCGCTCGATGGCGGACCTGAACCGCTTTACCGTCGCCGCGCTGCTGGAGACGGGCGGCGAGGTGGTTGCCGTGCGTCCCACGCCCGTGGCGGACATGGCGTTGCGGCGCTGAGTTCGGGACGTTCTGCTTGCGATCCGGCGCGAAACAGATGATACTTCCGCGTGCCCGCCGCAGACCCGCCCTCCCGCCGTATCCGCATCCCGTTCATGAAGCCCTGCCGCTACTGCGCCGAAGAGATCCAGGACGCCGCCATCCTCTGCCGCTTCTGCAATCGCGAGCAGCTGGCGCCGCGGCAGCCGCCCCCGCCCAAGCCCGACCACACCGTGCTGAACGCGGTCCTCGCACTGGTGATGGTGCTCGTGCTGGGCGCGGGCGGCTTCTTCCTGGGGCAGAACACGCTCTCGCCCGACGAGACGGCGGACGTCGCAGGCGCGAATCTGGTGCCTGGCCGGAAATCCGCGCCCGCGGTCGAGGCAGAGAAGCCTGCCCCGCGCCGGCCGACGCCTCCCCCGCCCCCGCCCCCGTCGCGCTTCACGATGATGGATGGGCAGACGGCGAACCTGGACGGCGGGCAGTACATGGTCTACAGCTTCGACCTGCGCGGCTGGCAGTGCACCGTGCGCGGCTCCGTGGCGGTGACCGCGGGCGGCAGCCACGACGTGGATGTGTATTTCGTGGACGAGGCGGGCTACGCCGGGTTCAAGCAGGGCGGTGAGTTCGTTTCCTACTTCTCCCGTCCGCGCACCACGGCGGAGAACATCGACCTTCCGCTCGGGCCGGGGCAGTACTACCTGATCGTGTCCAACCGCTTTTCGTGGATGACGGGCAAGACGGTGCAGTTCGGCAGCATGGCCGCGGAGTGCCAGGTGCCGGATTTGGATGGGGATATCTGATCGCCGCCGTCCGCCCGGATCCGTTCTACCCGAGTCTACCCGAGCCCCGTGCACGTTGGCGGGGCTTTTTGATTGGGCGAAGTACCGGACAGAGCGAATGAATTCGCCGC
>DATING010000906.1:0-3672 GCA_035474555.1 Longimicrobium sp.
GATCCGGCGGTTCCCGTCCGATCACCCCCCGCTCCGTGAGGCTCCGATGAAGAAGCAGATCTCCGCCCTGTTCGCCGCCGCCGCGCTCGCCGTCCTCGCCGCGTGCGGCTCCACGCCCACCACCAGCGATGCCGCCGCATCCGCCGAGTGGCAGGCCAACGAGGCGCCCAGCGCAGCGCCCCAGGACACGGCCACCGGCCGCATCCCGAACATGATGGGCTCGGGCAACTGATCGACGCACCGCCAATTCGCTGGATGAGCATTCCCTGCCGCGGGCCATGATCCGCGGCAGTTCCCGTATCGTGTACCTTTCCCGGAAGCGTGCCCGTGATCAAGCAGATCTCCGCCCTTCTCGCCCTCACCGCGCTCGCCTCCCTCACCGCCTGCGGCACGACGCCGACGACGAGCGAGACCGCCGCCCCAGGCGACGTGCGGGCCAGCAGCGCCCCGGCGGACAGCAGCACCAGCCGCGTCCCGAACCTGTTCGGCTCCGGCAACTAGCCGCGGACCGGGCCCGCGGGCGGCGCTCAGGCCGCGGCGCTGTCCGCGAGCGCGGCGATGGTCTTTCGGGCGAGGCCCTGGTTGCGCGTCACGCGCGCCGCCGCCGTACGGGGAGCGAACGGCTTGTGGGCGACGGACTTCGCATCCTCCATCACCTCCGGCTGCTGCATCTGCGCGCCGTATCGTGCCGCGAGCCCGGCCCACCGCTCCAGGCGGGGCCGGTCGCTGGCGATGGACGCTCCCCAAGCGGCATCCACCATCGCGGGCCCGTGCCGCACCGTGACCGGCGCGGCCTGCGTGAGCGCCTTTTCCAGCTCGCCCGCCAGCCGGGTGTAGACCGCCGTGTCGCCGCTGCCGGCCGCCGCGCGCACGGCACTGGCGTACGTCATCAGCCGCAGCACCGGGTCGTAGTGAAAGTGCCTGGCCAGCAGCGACTGCAGCACCGAGAGCGCGTTCTGGTAATCCCCCTGCTCCATCCACAGCCCGGCCAGGTCGTGCGCCAGGTGCGGCAGGCGGGGATGACCGCGCCCGTACGCCCCCACGGCCGCGTCGGCGTGCTCCGCGGCGGCCGGATAGTCCTTGAGGCCGGTCTCCGCCACCAGCAGGTCGTGGTGCGCCTCGCCCAGAACGGCGCCCGTGAGCCGGTACCGCTTGCACGTCTGCAGCGCCTTTACCATCAGCGCCTTGGCCTGCTCGTAGCGGCCGTGCAGCAGGTCCACGTTGCCGCGGGCCAGGCGCACGCGGATGTTGGTTTCCCAGTCCTTTTCCTCGCGCGCCAGCTTCTCCGCCACCTTCAGCAGGCGGTCCGCGTCCAGGTGGCGGCCGTACTGGCGGTGCAGCTTGGCCGCCAGAAAGGCGTAGCGCGCGCAGGGCATGGCGTACGCCGCGGCCTCGGAAAAGGCCAGCCCCGTCACCAGGTACTGGCGCGGCAGGGCCCACTCCGTCATGCACAGGCACGCCCGGGCGATCAGGGGCTCGTCCGGCTCGGGCTGGATGAGCTCCGCGAGGACGGCGGCGAGCGGCACCCGCGGGTCCTCGCCCTTGCCCAGCGGATCGTTGCCCATGACCTCGTCCAGCGCCGCCTCCAGCCCGCCGCGGCCAAAGAGCTTCTCCGTGCTCCCCCGCCCCTCGTCGGCCCACAGGATCACCAGCCGCAGCACCTCCCACGCGGACAGCGCGATCTCCGCCGGCAGCTCCCGCACGACGCCGGCGCCCAGGAGCTCCGCGCTGGGGATCACGGACAAGGGACTCTGCATCATGGTCTTCGCCCTCAGCAAAGGTACGCGGTGGGTGACGGGTTCACCTTGTTCACATCCCGGCGGAAACTACACGCTTTGTGCCGCAAGTCCATGGACGAACATGACCGCCCCCATGCGGCCAGCGCCAGTCAAAAAGCCGCATCTCGGGCGGGCGGATGCGGATCGGCAGCGCCGCGGAGAGGATCGCGGGGTGCGCATCCACCCTCCGGCGGGGCCTTCCACGCGCGGCGGAAAGAGGGCGGATGGCACACACCGTGCGCCCCGCCCCGTTCCCTGCCCGCGGCGGATTCGCCACGGGTGCGAGCCCTGGACGAGAATCGGAGAGCACAATGAAGAAGCTGAAGCTGCAGATCGACGAGCTGCGCGTGGAGACCTTCGCCGTAGCCGCGCAGACCGCGGAGACGCGCGGCACCGTGCAGGCGCACGATGCCGCCGCGCCGACGATGCCCGTTCAGTACTGCTTCTTTTCGCTGTTCCCCACCTGCGGCATCTACTGCTGACGGGCTTGGCGGATACGAATTCGAACGACGCTCCCCCGGCCCGGCGCCGGGGGAGCGTCTCGTTTTTCTCGGCAGATTTCTGGGGCGGAGCTGTCCCACCCATCAGTTTACGCCGGGGAAGCAGCGGCTCGGCATCCTCAAATCCAAGTCTCTGCACCGGTTAGATTTGCGTGATTTCACGCGGAGTTCGTCGATGAGCGCGTAGTTAAGATCACGCCGTTCAGCTTGTCGACAAATCCAGAACGCGCAATCTTACGAATGCCATTTCCGGCCGGCCCGCGACGGCGGCGTACGGGCGCCCGCGGCACTGAGTACTCGCGTCCATCTCCGGCCGCGAAGTCGCACCCTGAAGCATCCCCGGCACGCCGGGACATCCCTACGATAAACCTGGAGACCGACCCATGAAAAAGCTGAAGATCGAGGACCTGTCCATCGAGTCGTTCGAGACGGCCAGCACGGCCGCGGCCGAGGGCACGGTGGTGGCGCACGCGAGCAAGCAGTACACCTGCAACCCGGCCGACGGCACGTGCTTCGGCTACACCTGCTACGAGACGTGTGCCGGCACGTGTGCCGACAGCTGTGCCTATACCTGCGACCCCGCGGTCGGCACCTGCTTCGGCTACACCTGCGCCGGCGCCGGCTGCTGAGACGCCCCGGCGGGCTGACTCAGTCCGCTGGATGAAGGACGGCCCGGGAGCGGCTTCGGTCGCTCCCGGGCCGGTTTGCATAGTGCCAAGTCCAAAGTGCCAAGTGCCAAGTCCAAAGTGCCAAGTGACGAGTGACGAGTGACGAGTGCAAAGGACCCAGACACAGGCGGGCACTTGGCACTTTGCGCTGGCGTGCTACATTCAGCCGGTCGCCATACAACGATCGAGGGCACACCGGGGGTCGGATTACGGACCGGGCTCGTAATCGCGTGCGCGGGTGTATGCATCGGCTCCTCACCGCGCATCCCGCCGCCGTCGACAAATCCGGCCCGCCGACCGCCACGCTGAACTGCCGCAGATGAAGTTCGCCGTATCCGCCACATCGGTCGTATTCGCCGCGCTCACGCTCGCCGGGGGCGCGGCCGCGCAGTCCGCCGCACCGCCCGCCGCCACGGCCGCGCCCAACGCGTGGGCGGAGTGCGGCATCCAGTCCATCGAGACGCTGCGCCGCAACCCCAGCGCGGCGGAGATGCGCTGCCGCTTCGGGGCGCGGGGGCCGGGGCAGTTCGGGCTGCTGTCGTACCTGGACGTCCCCGTCTACCGCCCCGCCACGCCCCTGCCGGGAACGCACACCGTGGGCGTGCCCGGGATGCCGCACCCGGCGCTGGGCGAGAGCTTCGAGGCGTGGGAGTGGCGGGTGCTGCGCACGAGCTACGGCCCCGCCGTGCGCAACGTGCAGAACGACCTGATGCAGCTGGATCCCGT
>DATING010000907.1:0-6461 GCA_035474555.1 Longimicrobium sp.
CCGGACGTTTCCGAAAAAGCTGGTGCCGGAGGGGATGGCGCTCTACCATGCAGGGCGCCTGATAGAGAGCGGCGGGGTCGCATCGTGCGGTCCCGCCGCTTCACCCACATCCCTCCGGATCTCCGTTCCGATGCTCGCTACCCTCGTCGTCGTGTTCGTGCTCGCCTCGTTCGTGGGGGTGGAGATCATCAGCAAGGTGCCGCAGACGCTGCACACGCCGCTGATGTCCGGGACCAACGCCATCAGCGGCATCACCGTGGTGGGCGCGCTGGTGGTGGCGGGGATGGTGGATTCGCCCGTGGCGCAGTGGCTGGGCTTCGTCGCCCTCGTGCTGGCCATGATCAACGTCGTGGGCGGCTTCCTGGTCACCGACCGGATGCTGCAGATGTTCCGCCGCGAAAAGCGCCCCGCCGTCGCCGATCCGGCTGCGGCGCCGGGGAGCACGGGCGGAGGCCGGCTGTGAAGGCGACGCTCATCACCTACGCGTACCTGCTGGCGGCGGCGCTGTTCATCATCGGTATCAAGCGGATGAACTCGCCGGCCACCGCGCGCCGGGGCAACCAGGTCGCCGCCGTAGGGATGCTGATCGCCATCCTCGCCACGCTCGTGAGCCAGCGCATCCTCTCGCCGGGGATGATCGTGGGGGGGCTGGTGATCGGGACGGCGCTGGGGTGGCTGCTGGCGTCGCGCATCCAGATGACGCAGATGCCGGAGATGGTGGCCGCGCTCAACGGCCTGGGCGGCGGCGCGTCCGTGCTGGTGGCGTGGGCGGAGGTCGCGCGCTACACCAGCGCGCAGGCCGAGGGGCTGGCCGGCGCGGGCTTCGCGCGGCACGGGCTGGAGCCGCTGAACGCCACGACGGTCGTCACCATCCTGCTGAGCGTGCTCATCGGCGCCGTGACCTTTTCCGGCAGCTTCGTGGCGTTCGGCAAACTGAACGGGCGCATCAGCGGCAACCCCATCTCGTTTCCGGGGATGCGGCTGCTGAGCGCGCTGCTGGCCCTGGCCACGGTGGCGGCCGTCGCGTATCCGCTCCTCATGCTGCGGGACAGCGCCTACCACGCGGAGCACCTGTCGCTGGCGACGGCGGTGATCGCGGCGACGGGACTGTTGCTGGGCGTGCTGCTGGTGATCCCCATCGGCGGTGCGGACATGCCCGTCGTGGTCTCGCTGCTCAACTCCTACTCCGGGCTGGCGGCGGCGGCCACGGGGTTCGTGCTGGAGAACTACGCGCTGATCGTGAGCGGCGCGCTGGTGGGGGCGTCGGGGATCATCCTCAGCAAGATCATGTGCGAGGCCATGAACCGCTCGCTGCTGAACGTGCTCATCGGCGGGTTCGGCGGGGGGACGGCGGAGGCGGGGCCCAAGTCCGCGGCGGGGCTCAGCGTGCGCACCATCGCGCCCGACGACGCGGCCGTGCTGCTGAGCTACGCCGACAACGTGGTGGTTGTGCCGGGGTACGGCCTGGCCGTGGCGCAGGCGCAGCATGCCATCCGCGAGCTGGCGGACCTGCTGGCGGCGCGCGGGGCCAACGTGCGCTACGCCATCCACCCCGTGGCGGGGCGCATGCCGGGGCACATGAACGTGCTGCTGGCGGAGGCCAACGTGCCGTACGAGCGGCTGCTGGAGATGGACGAGATCAACGAGGACTTCTCGCGGACGGACGTGGTGCTGGTGATCGGCGCCAACGACGTCGTGAACCCCGCCGCGCGCACGGACACCGCCTCCCCCATCTACGGGATGCCGATCCTGAACGTGGACCACGCGCGGAGCGTCATCGTCCTCAAGCGCAGCATGGCGGCGGGGTATTCGGGCGTGGAGAACGAGCTCTTCTACCACCCCCGCACCCAGATGCTCTTCGGCGACGCGAAGAAGACCATCGAGCGGCTGGTGGCGGAGGTGAAGGCGCTGTAGTACGGTCCCGGGCCATCTCGCACGCCGACAGGGGAGAACCGGATGGGCGTCATCGAATCTGCTTCGCGATTGTTCCAGCTGCTGGCGACGAACGACGACACGTTCACCCGGCACCTGCGTTCTGGAATGCCGGAAGCGCGGATCCGGGAGATCATGGCGCCCACTGGTGTGGAGCTGCCGGCGGAGGCGATCGCGTTCTACAGCCGCTTCAACTTCGCGAACGGATACCAGTACACCGGGGATCAGCCGACCTTCTACGGCATCTACTGGCTGCTCAGCCTGGAAGATGCTGTCGAGCAGTACACCTTGCGGGCCCAGCACAGGTTCTATTACGACGACGATGACGAGGTGCCTGCCGAGGTCCGCGGCTGGTTCCCGCTGCTCCAGGAGGATGGCAATTACTATATGCTGGACACCGCCCATCCGTGCGGGGGCCCCTGTGCAGTCGTCGACGTGTCGACACACTGCGACAGCGTGGTCGCTTTCGTGAGCATGCAGGCGATGTTCGACACGCTGTACCACTGGGTCCAAGAGGGGATCGTGCCCGTGGAGAAAGGGCATGTGGGGGGAGCGTACGATGGTGATCCGCTCCGCGTTGCGCAGATTGCCGCCCGATTCAATCCCGGGGTGGGGTCATGGGCGTCGTGAAACGCGTCGTTCCACGTCTTCGCACGATGCTCTTCGGCGATGCGAAGAAGACTCCCGAGCGGCTGGTGGCGGAGGTGAAGGGGCTGTGAAGAGCGCCGTTTTCGAACTCCGCGCGCGGGTTGCCGAACGGCACGGCGAGCCGCTCGATCGGATGCAGGACCCCGCGAAGGAGGACTGAGGATGGACATCCCCCTTCCGACGCCGTGGATCGTGATCCTGCACCTCGCTTCCACGGGGGTGATGATCGGGATCATCTGGTTCGTACAGGTGGTGCACTATCCGCTGATGGCGCTCGCCGGCCGCGAGCAGTACCCGGCGTACCAGGCGGCGCACTCCCGCCGGACCACCGTCGTCGTGATGCCGCCGATGCTCCTCGAGCTGGCGACGGGGGTGTGGCTGGCGCTCCGCCCGTCGCCGATCTTTCCCGCGTCCGCCGCTTGGGCGGGGCTCGCCCTCCTGGCGCTCGTCTGGGCGTCCACGTTCTTCCTGCAGGTCCCCCAGCACCGCCGGCTCGAGGCTGGCTTCGACGCCGCCGCGCACCGCAGGCTCGTGCAGAGCAACTGGATCCGCACGGTCGGATGGACGCTGCGGGGAATCCTCCTGCTGGCGAACCTCCCTCGTCTGCTGGCCACGGGCGGCTGAACGGCGCCACGGCTCCCGGGGCGAGGGCGCACCTGGGCCACCCCTCAGGTACTCGAGTCCCACATCGTCCCCTCACGTGGACACTTACCGGGAATGCACCGGCGGCCGGGCTTCTGTGCCCGGCCGCCGGTTCGGTCGTCGTGCGGCGCCCTTCGCCAAACCTGCAAAAAGCGGAAATAATTGTACCGTCGTCACTTGCAATCAAGCAGGGGTCCGGAATATGCCCGATCCTTACATGACTTCAGGTTATGGATGAAGGATCTCCTTGCCGTCGTTGAAGTCCTTATTGCACCGCTCTGATAAAGATAATATCAGTATCTGTCGATACTGGATGTATCTGCCTTATCACGAAAGGTTTGCTGGCATTCTGAGGGTTTACGGTATTCAGAAAAACAGATCGCGTGACCTGTAACAGATGTTTTGTCCTCTTGCGTACCTATCCTATTACGCACATAATAGTCGCAGGCGCAGCCCCCTCGGCTGCGTTACCCTCACCCTTCTTTCCAGAGGAAGCACATGAGGCACACGAAGCTCGTCCCCACCACGGTTCTGGCCCTGCTGTTCACGGCGGCGTGCGACTCGTCCGAGGCGCCGGTCGGCCCGGAGCCGCGCGATGCGTCGGCGAACCGCGCCGCTCCCCAGGCGTCCATCCGTACGTCCGACGACGAGTACGCGCGGGTCGCGCGGGCAGAGGTCCCCGGCTTCGCGGGGTACTACCTGCAGGACGACGGCACCCCCGTCGTGCGCCTGACCGATCCGAACCAGCGCGGCGCGGCGCAGCGCTACCTCGCGCAGGAGTTCATCCGCGCCCGCGGCGGCCGCCACAAGGGCGCGCCGCAGCAGCCGGTGTTCCTGAAGTCGGCCTACGACTTCGCGCAGCTCAAGGACTGGTCCGAGGCGCTGCACCCGCTGCTCACCTCCCGCGACGACGTGTACCTGATCGACGTGGACGAGGCGGAGAACCGCGTGCTGGTGGGCGTGGCCGACGCCACGGCCACGGGCGCCGTCCGCGCCGAAGCGGCCCGGGTGGGGATCCCGTCCGCCGCCCTGCACGTGCGGACGCAGGAGCGTCCCGTCCAGCGCGCCACGGTGCAGGACTGGGCCGCCAACCAGGTCGGCGGCATCCAGATCGCGTTCGGGCAGTACTACTGCACCTTGGGCTTCAACGGCACCCGGGTGGCCACGGGCGCATCGGTCTTCGTGACCAACTCGCACTGCACCACCTCCCAGTACGCCTACGACGGCGTCTCCATCTACCAGAACGTCGTGGCCGGCACGGCCATCGGCTCGGAAGTGGCGGACCAGGGGCTGTACGCCTGCGTCAGCGGCGTCGCCTCGTGCCGCTGGGCGGACGCGGCGTACGTTGGCCACAACGGCACGCGCACCATCGGCCAGGGCGGGATCGCGCGCACGCCGTGGGGCTACTTTGGCGTCGGCGGGCTCAACATCACGGGCGAATACGACGTCGTGGGCCGCTACACGGGCTCGGTTCCGGTGGGCACCTGGCTGGACAAGACCGGCCGCACCACCGGCTCCACCTACGGCCAGGTGACCAACTCGTGCGTGACCATCGGCGTGCTGCGCTGCCAGGACGTCTCCCGCGTCTACTCGGCCGGTGGCGACAGCGGCTCGCCCATGTTCGTCTACCTGGGCGGCGCCGGCGCGGCGGAGAACGACGTGCAGCTGTACGGCATCCTGTGGGGTGGTCCGGGCTCCGACTACACCTACACGTACTCCAGCCGCCTCTCCGGCATCGAGGCGGACCTGGGCGCGCTGTCCAACCTGTGCCGCCCCGGCTACGGCTGCTGATGGCGTAGTTCCGCGCCCGGGCCATCTCCCGTCCCTCACGGGCGGTTCCGGGCGCGGACTTCCGTCGAGCCGTTCGTCCCTCGCGGGCCCAGCCTCTCCCGGCTGGGCCCGTTTTGTCGCCGCATGTCCGCCACTTCACGCAAGCGGACTTCGTGTCGGCGGTGCGGCCCATTCATCCGCCCTGCCGCCCGTTTCGCCCGTGATCATCCCCCGCCCGCATTGCCCGCCGCGCGTTTCGCCGTAGATTCGGGCACCGATGGGTACCGGGTGGGTATCCACGCGACGATTCCACGATCTGGATGCCACGCCGGCCCCGCGCCGGCTTTTCTCGGATGGGCTGATGGCGCGTCTGTTCCGCAAGAAGGAAGAAGGCAAGAAGTCGCTCTGGGACCGCATCGTCGACGTCGCGCTGACGGACGTCACGGTGCTGGTGAAGGGGCTGGACGAGGGCTCGCTGGAGGGGCTGGAGGAAACGCTCATCGCGGCGGACTTCGGCGTGCCCTCCACGCTGCGCCTGGTGCAGGTGGTGGAGACGCTCGCCGAGCGCGGCGTGGCAAAGTCCCAGCGCGACTTCCTGCGCGCCGTGCGCGAGGAGATCGTCGCCATCCTGCGCGCCGGCCGCAGCGACACGGCCCTGCGCTTCAACTACGAGGGCGGCCCCACGGTCTTCCTGGTGGTGGGCGTGAACGGGGTGGGGAAGACGACCACCATCGCCAAGCTGGCCCACCGCCTGACCCGCCAGGGCCGCAAGGTGATGATCGCCGCGGGCGACACCTTTCGCGCCGGCGCCATCGAGCAGCTGCGGCGGTGGTCGGAGCGGGTGGGCTGCGAGTTCGTGGGCAGCGAGCCCGGCCGCGACCCCGCCGCCGTCGCGTTCGACGCGCTGGAGCAGGCGTACGCGAAGGGGTCGGACGTGCTCATCATCGACACGGCGGGCCGGCTGCACACGCAGAACGACCTGATGAAGGAGCTGGAGAAGGTGCAGCGCGTGATCGCCAAGAAGATGGACGGCGCCCCGCACGAGACGCTGATCGTGCTGGACTCGACCGTCGGGCAGAACGCCATGGCGCAGATCCGCACCTTTGGCCAGACGCTGCCGCTCACGGGGATCGTGCTCACCAAGATGGACGGCACGGCCAAGGGCGGTATCGTCGTGGCGCTCAAGGAAGAGTTCGACCTGCCGGTGAAGTTCGTCGGCGTGGGCGAAAAGATGGACGACCTGCTCCCGTTCGACATCGAGGCCTTCGCGGAAGAAGTGCTGGAGGCCTGACCCGCGGCGGGTTTCGATTCCGTAAGATTTTACGAGGCGCGGAGATACGGGGGAGCCGTTTTCCCCTGCATCTCCGCGTTTTCATCTCCATGGTGATTCGGGAAAATCGGCTCGCGATTTCGTTCGTCGTGCGATGAAACTTTTCAGGACGAATTTGGATAGAATCCCCCGCAGTCAT
>DATING010000908.1:0-3551 GCA_035474555.1 Longimicrobium sp.
TCGTTGCCTACGGCGCGCGCAGCCCGACCCGGAGCGCAGCGGAGGGGCACGCCCGGAACCGCGGTTCCCAGGTCCCCCGTGCCACGTTCCAGGTCACACTCGCCACCCTCAGTTCAGCGGGAGCCAGTAGGTCATCTTGAGCGCCAGGAAGTTGTCGCCGCGGGCCGTGAGCGAGCCGAACTGGTCGGTGGGGGACAGGCGGCTCCAGCGGGGCTCCTCGCGGCCACGGTTCTGCTGCCACACCACGAACAGCGTGCTTCCCGGCCGCCACTCCCAGCGCAGCACGGCATTGCTGCGGAACGAGCGCACGTCGAAGTCCTGGTTGGGCACGGTGAACGTGGCCTCCCCGTCCCTCACCGTCTGCGCGCCCGTCTCCTCGTTGCGCGTGATGGTCGTGCCTTCCTCGCCGTACGTCCGCAGGCCGCGCTCCCGGGCGGCGCGCAGCTCGCCGAAGTCGTAGAAGCGGCCGCTGCTGGCGAACGGCTCGGCGTACGTCTCCAGGGTAAGGTCCGGCGTCAGGGTGTAGTTCAGCCGGATGCGGGTGCGCACCTCGTTGCGCTCCACGTACGCGAACACGTAGCGCCGGCCGAACGTGGCCTCCGTGCCTCCCGCCACGCTGGCGACGTACTGCCGCGACGTCACCGCGCGCGACCAGAGCGGCACCAGCGAGAGCTCCCAGCGCGGGCCGGGGCGGAACGAGAGGTTGCCCTCCAGCCGGGTGCGCCATCCGCCCTCCTCGTCGCGCTGGAGCTGGGAGTCTACCCACCAGCGGGTGCGGCGTGCGGGGTTGCCCTGCAGGTTGGTCTCCAGCAGCCAGTACGCGGCCGTTTCCATCAGCGGCCCGCCGCGCGTCAGGTTGTCGCTCAGCCCGCGCAGGCCGCGGCCCACGGAGCCCTCGAGAGACCAGAAGTTGTTGAATTGCGTCGCGCCGAACAGCCCCCCCGACAGCTGGTTGCGCACGCCGCCGATGTTCCATGTCCCTTCCTGGAACACGCCGAGCTCGTACGAGCGCAGCAGGCGGCCCGGCTTGGTCTGCCGGCGGCGCAGGTTGCTGGAGAATAGGCGGTTGTCGGCGGAGCCCAGCTGGCCCGCGTCGTTCAGCTCCAGCCCGGGGCGCTGCTCGGTGAAGTCGACGTCCCACAGCCAGCGGCCGCTCATCTTGCTGTGGCCGATGGTCAGCAGCAGCCCGCCCAGCGAGGTGCGCGACGGGTCCAGCTCCACGTAGTCCGCGTCCGGCCGCTGGTAGTAGCGGCGGGAGGATCGCTGCAGGCGAAGGATGGCCACGGAGTCGCCGGAGACGTGGCTGTAGCCGATGTACGCGCCGATGTCGTACTGGCCGCCCTTCCACCGCAGCCGCCCGTCCACGATGCCGCTGATGGCCTGCCGGGGGAGGAGGCCCTCGAGGGCGCTGCCGTCGTCCAGGTCGCGGCGTACGCCCGTCAGGCTGGCGCCCAGCGTGGAGCGGTCGCGCCCGAACTCCTGCTGCACGCTGGCGACGCCGTACACCGACGCGGGCGCCACCTCCGCGCGGCCAAAGACGTTCGTGGCGGAGTCCCAGGTTGCGGCGTGCTCGCGGGCCGTGGCCGCGGCCAGCGCGGCGACGGTAAGGCCGCCGCTCGTGCGCCCCGTGACCTTGGCGGCACCCAGGATGGTGGTGTTGTCCAGCCGCTCGGAGTAGTCCGCGTCCGGGGTGCCCGGCGGCGGCGCGCCGATGCGCCGGGAGTAGAACAGGCCGCGGCTGGAGAGGAGCGAGGTGCCTTCGACAAAGAAGGGGCGGCGCTCGGTGAAGAAGGTCTCGAACTGGCTCAGGTTCACCTCTGCCGGGTCCGCCTCCACCTGGCCGAAGTCCGGGTTGATGGTGGCATCCAGCGTAAAGCTGGGCCCCAGCCCCACCTTGAGGTCGCCGCCCACGCGCATCCCCGTCTCGCGCTCGGCCACGAACGGGTCGCGGGGGTCCTCCGGCTGCGCGATCCTCCCCTCGGCGGCCACGTACGGCAGCAGCTCCAGCCGCCGGGACGGCCGCAGGGAGCCCAGCCCCACCAGCTCACCCATCCGCGACGACCAGCCCGTCGTGTTGCGGCCCACGAGCCGCCAGTACGCAATCTCGTTGCGCGCGGGGACGGTGCGGACCACGTTGATGCCCCACACGGGATCGGTGGATGCGGTAAAGCGCAGCTGCGACAGGGGGATGCGCATCTCCGCCGTCCAGCCGTCCGCGTCCACGCGGGTCTCGGCCTGCCACACGGGATCGAACGAGTAGCTGCGGCTGGTCTCGTTGTCCGTGGAGTGGTAGTAGTCGATGCGGGTGCCGGCGGCGCTCACGGCAAAGGTGTAGGCCGTGCGGCGGTCGTGGTACGTGTCCAGCGACACCGCCAGCTGCTCGGCGTCGCCCTCGCGGTCGCGGCGGGCCAGCTGGGTGCGCACGTCGCCGGGCGCGGCGCCCCGCATCCGCGCGCCCACGTACAGGTTGCTGCCGTCGATGAGGAACGCGACCTCCGTCGTCCCCGCGGGGCGGCCGCCTTCTACCGGCTCGCGCGTGGTGAAGTCGTTCACCCAGCTCGCCTGCTGCCACACGGCCTCGTCCAGGCGCCCGTCCACGGCGGGCCCGGCGCCGTCGATGCGGGTCGCGCGGATTTGCGGATTCGCCGTATCGGCGGCGGGCGCCTGCGCGGCCGCCGCGGCCGGCAGGAGCACGCAAAGGGCAGCCGCAAGGCGCACGGCGGCATAGGGGGTGGGGCGGATGTTCGCGATCATGGTGCGTCTCTGTCCTGGCGGTGGCCGAATGTGGCCCCCGGTGATGGGTTTTTCGTGCTGTGGGATGGGGAGAGGCCCGGGTCGGCGCGTCGCGGTCGCGGGTTCGCCGGCGACGTGGCACGCACCGCCCGGATCGTCTCGAGGCCGGCCGGATCGGCCCGGATGCCGAAGTCGCGCTTCGCCTCTGCCGCCGCTTCGGCCCGGGCTTCGGCTTCGGAGTCCACTTCCGACTCCCTCTCGAATCCGGCTTCTGCCTTCGCTTCGGCCCTGGCTTCGGCTTCCGAGTCCATTTCCGACTCCCTTTCGAATTCGGCTTCTGCCTCCGCTTCGGCCCTGGCTTCGGCTTCCGAGTCCACTTCCGACTCCCTCTCGAGTCCGGCTTCTCTCTTCGCTTCGGCCCTGGCTTGGGCTTCGGAGTCCATTCCCGACTCCCTCTCGAATCTGGCTTCTCTCTTGGCTTCGGCCCTGGCTTGGGCTTCCGAGTCCGGTTCCGTCTCCGCGCTCGGATCTGCGTCCATTATGGCGTCCATTATTGCGTCCATATCTCCGGCGTTCGCCACGTCCGCCGGCGGCCGGCCGGTGCCCAGGTGCGCGTCGCCCATCGCGAGCTGATCGCGCGCCTCCTCGCGGACGCGGGGGGCGGGGTGCGTGCGGGCAATGGCGCGCAGGTAGCCGCCCGTGACGGACTCCGGGTATGCGCCCAGCGACTCCACGGCCTGCGCCGCGATGTCGGCGTCCGGGTGGCGGCGGGCGATGGAATCCAGCCGCGTGACGCCCCAGGGCGCCGGGAGCCGCCC
>DATING010000909.1:0-2285 GCA_035474555.1 Longimicrobium sp.
ACCAGGAGATCCGGCAGCAGATCGCCACGCGCGAGCGGGACGCGCTGCGCCTGCCGGAGCTCAAGGCGCGGCCGCTGACGTCGTTCGTGCGCAACCGGCTCATCAACGACATCTATCTCCCCATCATCGGCGACAACCTCGCCAAGCAGATGGGCACGGTGGGCGAGGGCAAGCGCAGCGACCTGATGGGCCTGCTGATGATGATCTCGCCCCCCGGGTACGGCAAGACGACGCTGATGGAGTACGTGGCGCACTCCCTGGGGCTCGTCTTCGTGAAGATCAACGGCCCGGCGCTGGGGCACGAGGTGCGCTCGCTGGATCCCGTGCAGGCGCCGGACTCCACGTCGCGCCAGGAGCTGGAGAAGCTGGGGCTGGCGCTGGAGATGGGGAACAACGTGATGCTGTACGTGGACGACATCCAGCACACGCACCCCGAGTTCCTGCAGAAGTTCATCTCCCTGTGCGACGGTACGCGGCGCATCGAGGGGGTGTGGCGGGGTCGGACGAAGACGTATGACCTGCGGGGCAAGAAGTTCTGCGTGGTGATGGCCGGCAACCCGTACACGGAGTCCGGCGAGGTCTTCCGCATCCCGGACATGCTCGCGAACCGTGCGGACATCTACAACCTGGGCGACGTGCTGGGCGGGATGGAGGATTCGTTCACGCTCAGCTACATCGAGAACAGTCTGACCTCCAACCCCGTCCTCGCGCCGCTGGCCACGCGCGACCTGGCGGACCTGTACGTGTTCGCGGACCGCGCCAAGGGGCGCGACGTCAGCACCAACGGGCTGAGCCACGCGTACGGCGCGGCCGAGATCAACGAGATCGTGGGGACGCTGCAGCGCATCATGCAGGTGCGCGACGTGGTGTACCGGGTGAACCAGCAGTACATCGCCAGCGCGGCGCAGGCGGACAAGTACCGCACGGAGCCGGCGTTCAAGCTGCAGGGCAGCTACCGCAACATGAACAAGCTGGCGGAGAAGATCTCGCCGGTGATGAACGACGCCGAGCTGCAGCAGCTGGTGAGCGACCACTACCTGGGCGAGGCGCAGCTGCTCACGATGGGCGCGGAGGAGAACCTGCTCAAGCTCAAGGAGCTGCGCGGCGTGCTCACGCCGGAGGAGGCCGCGCGGTGGGAGCAGATCAAGCGCGACTTCCTGCGCAGCAAGGCGATGGGCGGGGACGATGCGGACATGGGCGGGCGCGTGGTGGCGCAGCTGGCGGACATCGCGGGCGGGCTGCAGGCGCTGGGCGCGGCCGCGTCCGCCCCCGCGCCGGAGCCGCCGCCCGCGCCGGTGCGGGATGATGCGCTGCCGGACGCGATCCGCGCGGCCGTGGCGCCGCTGATCGAGGCGATCCGCGCCAGCCACGACGCCATGCGTACGAGCCACGCGCAGCAGAGCGAGGCCGCGGATGCCATGCTGCGCGTGATCTCCGCGGCGCGCGCGGAGCCGACGATCGTGCGGGAGGTGGTCCACGTCGCTACCGCGGCCGCATGCGATTCCGTTCAGCCCATTGCCGTCGTGCATGCGGGGGAGTCGGCCGCCGCTGCCGGCCAGCCGATCGGCGTCGCGTCGGTCGCTGCCGCTGCGCCCGTCACCGCCGCCGCTGCGCCAGTCGCGGTCGCCGAGGCCGAAGCCGGGGAGCGGGCCGGCCCCGTCGCGGAGGCGGAGCCAGTCGCCACGGCGCCGATTGCGGAGGAGGCGCGTGTGGAGGACACCCTGCACAACCTCCCCATCATCGGCGGGGACAGCAAACCGTTGCGCGTCTGGCCGCCGAAGCGCGGAGGATGACGGCAGCGGCCGAGTGCCGCTGATCAAGAATGCGCCGAAGCCCGGCCGGGGAACGCTCCCGGCCGGGCTTTGCTGTCTGCATTCCGGACCCGGCAACCCGGCTTGTTTTCCTGAGGGAGGCGCCGCCGGATCCCCGTTGATCGAGGAACCCTGGCGCCGACCGAAGGATCTCGCGTGCCGTGCAAGGACCCCGCGCATCGGCTGGATCGCGCGACGTTGGCCAATTGATTGGAGCACCACCATCCAGCCACGGCCGGCTTTTACTGATCGCGATCAGGTGGATCTGTGCATCGGCGGGCATCCGCGCCGTATGGCCAGTATCCTCTCCTGCAAAAAATTTGGATGGCCGTCCCCTCGCCGGCAGCAGCCGCTCTGCCAAGGATCTCTGGCCTCCTGCACGACTTGGCCGATGCGCGTCCGGCCGTCGCGTCACATCGCCCTCGCACGTACGGCCCTTGGAAAAGCCTGCCTCACTGGATGATTGCCATCGTG
>DATING010000910.1:0-4474 GCA_035474555.1 Longimicrobium sp.
ACCGCGGCGCGCGACTGGCTGCGTGCGGTGCTCCCTTGATCCATCCGCCCATGATCCGCCTTTCCTTCCCGCTCTTCGTCTGCGCCTTGCTGCTGAGCGCGTGCGGCTCCGGCGACTCCGGCCGGCAGCCGAACGCGGAGAGCGGCGTCTGGCTCGACACGGTCGCCGGGTTCCAGCTGGGCATGCTGCTTCCCGAGGCGCGGGAGCTCGCGGCGGCGCGCGGGGACGCGCTCCGCTGCCAGGCGGCGACGACCCGGTTTCCGCGTGGGAGCGTGGAGGATACCGTGTGGCAAAAGATGCAGGACGTCGACTATTGCCGGCCGCCGGATGAGGGGATGGAGCTGGCCTTCAAGCAGGGAACGCTCTTCGCCGTGACGGTAGAGTACTCGGAAGACTGGGCGCGCATCCCGCTGGACACGTTGATCCGCCGGCTTTCGGAACGCGCCGGGGCGCCCGCGCGGCGGGAGGTGCGGCCGTACGGGGACGGGCGGCGCGAGGTGCTGGTCAGCTGGTCCGATGACAATCCCGCGGTGATGTCGCTGCGCTGCTTCGAGGGCCGCTCGTCGGACGAGTGCCGGCGCGACCACTACCTGTCCCGATGACGACGATCCCCCGAATCGCGGAGCCGCCGTGCGCGTCCTGATCACCGGCGGGGGCGGGCTGCTGGGCGGCGAGCTCATCCGCCAGGCACCCGCGGGCCTGGAGGTGCACGCCACCCGCCGCACGTCGCCCGTGCACGGCGCGGAATCGCACCCCGTCGAGCTGTCGGACGCGGAGGCGGTCGGCGCGCTGTTCGGCCGCGTACGGCCGGAGCTCGTCATCCACACGGCGTACTCGGCGGCGGAGGGCGAGCGCGACATCCGCCGCGCGACGGAAAGCGTCGTCCGCGCGTGCCGGGCGGCGGGGGCGGGGCTGGTGTACATGAGCACGGACGCGCTGCTGGACGGCGAATCCTCGCCCTACGCCGAGTCCGCGGAGCCGGCGCCCGTGCACGCGTACGGGCGCTGGAAGGCGGACGCGGAGCTGCACGTCCGCGCGGAGATGCCGGATGCGGCCGTCATCCGCACCTCGCTCATCGTCCGCGCGGAGCCGCCGGACCGGAACAGCGCCTGGGTGGTGGATGCGCTGCGCCGCGGCGAGCCCGTGCGCCTGTTCACGGACGAGCTTCGCTGCCCCATCGCGGTGGAGGACCTGGCCGCGCAGCTGTGGGAGATCGCGGCATTGCCGGCGGAGCGGCGTGGCGGCGTGTGGCACCTGGCCGGGCCGGAGGCCGTGAGCCGCTACGCGCTCGGCGTGCTGCTGGCCGTGCGCGCGGGGGTGGATGCGGGCACCATCGTGCCCGTCCCCAGCGCCTCCGCCCCCGCGCCGCGCCCCCGCGACCTGCGCCTGCTCACCACGCGCGGGGACCGCGAGCTTACGACGCGCGCGAGGCCCGTGAGCGCGGTGCTGTTCCCTTCGGGATGACCCCTTTCGGCTGTGCACTTTGTTTAAAGTCTTGCTCGAAAACAGGGTTTTGCTACATTCTGGACATGCTCAAGCTACCCTTCGATCCGAGCGAGGTTGCCCGTCTGGGCGACGAGGTGTACGATCGCGATGTCCTGCCGCGCGTAACGGCCGCGGACGAGGGATGCATCGTCGCGATTGACGTGGGAAGTGGCGCTTTCGTGATCCATGCAGACCAGCTGATCGCCGGAGACCTGGTCCTGGCGCGCAATCCCGAGGCGGTCCTCTGGTTACGGCGCATTGGATTCGATTACGTGCACCGCCTGGGTGGACGATCCCTGCCGTCGCTTCAGCGGTCCGCATGATCGAAGGTACCCCCAACCACAGGGAAGCCGTCGTAGATCTCACCGTCCGTGGACCCACGGGTCAGGAGGTACGGCTTGACTTCGTGGTCGACACCGGATTCAACGGTGACCTGACTCTCCATTCATCCGTCGCCGCAACCCTGGACCTGCCTATCGTGGGAGTGGAACGTGCGATGCTGGCAGACGGCAGCATGATCTGGTTCCCGGTCAGCAGAGCATTTCTCCACTGGAACGGGAGTCTTCGGCGGGTGACTGTTGGCGTGGCAGACACGGTGTCATACGTAGGAATGCAGGTGTTGGAAGGGCACGAGCTACGCATCGCCGCCATTCCCAACGGACGCGTGCTGATCTCCGCGCTCACGGCGTAAGCTCGTCCAGGTTATCCGGCGCTGTTGAGCGAACGTAGGGTGATGAATCCGGCTCGCTCCCTCGTGCCCATCCCCAGCGCCTCCGCCCGCGCCGCCCCCCCCCCCGGGACCTGCGCCTGCTCACCACGCGCGCGGACCGCGAGCTACGCACGCGAGTGAGGCCGTGAGCGCGGTGCTGTTTCAGCGGTGACCGCTTTCGGGCTGCGACTTGAAGGGTCTTGTAGGTCAGATTACGTTCTGACATGTCGGGATTGCGTCATTCCCCCGATAAGCGGTTCGGCTGCGAGGTGCTGCCGCCGCCGGTGACACGGTGCTGTCGTGGCACGCGGAGAGTCACGGGTTGATCACCATTCAAAGAATGTTCAATCCTCGTGAACAAGATTACCCACACACGATCCGAGATCGCCCGGCTGGGCGATGAGCTCTTCGACCGGGTGGTTGCGCCAGGGACGACCCCGGACCAGGACCGGCTGTTCGTCGCGATCGATGTCGACAGCGGCGCATTCGAGATCGACGCGGACGAGCTTTCCGCCGCCCGGCGCGTGCGTGCAGGCAATCCGGACGCGCAGATCTGGCTTCGTCGGGTAGGTGTGCCATACCTGCACAGGTTCAGCCCGCGGTTTCGTTCCCGGCCTGAACGGCCCTCGTGATCTACGGAACGGTCAACGAGTTTCGTGAAGCGACGGTGGAACTCGTCGTCCTGGGGCACACCGGCCAGAGCGAGTGCCTGGAGTTCGTCGTCGACACGGGATTCGACAGGTCGCTGTCGATGCACTCCGCAATCGCGGCAGCGCTCGAGCTGCCGACGGTCGCGAAGGGGCAGGGAGTCTTGGCGGATGGGAGTACGATCGTGTACGATGTCTGTGAGGCATTCATCCAGTGGAACGGGGGAGATGCGCCCCGTTTCGGTCGGTGTCCTCGAAGGGATGGCGTTGCTCGGCATGGACCTGCTTCACGGCCACGAGTTGCGCCTGGAAGCAGTTCCTAAAGGCGACGTGCAGATAACTCCGCTCGGCCCACCCCTGTAAAGCCGCCCACGTTGCAATCGCAGCCCGCATCGCCACGCGCGTTGCGGGTCGTCGTTCGTTGTCCGCGATTACGGAATTGGCCCCGCGCGACGTAAAGCGCTGGGCAACCTTCCATCGCAGACAGCAAGGGAAAACGAATGTTCGCTGTCCGGCGGACATGGAGGGATGTATCCTGGGAGGCTTGTCGAGGTTCGACTGCTACCATCCCTCCCGGGAGCTCGTGATGGACATCCCACCCCGCCTGCGTCTCCGCTCCACCACTGCCGCCGTCACCCTCGCGCTCGCGGCGCTGGCCCTGCCGCTGGCTGCGCAGCACGACCACGCGCACGACGGCGCGGTGGGCACCGTGCAGTTCCCCACCTCGTGCAACGCGACCGCGCAGCCCGTGTTCGAACGCGGCGTGGCCATGCTGCACTCGTTCTGGTTCGAGGAGGCCATCCGCACCTTCGGCGAGGCCGCGGCGGCGGACCCGGGATGCGCCATGGCGCACTGGGGCGCGGCCATGACGCTGCTGGGCAACCCGTTTACGGGCATGTCGCCCGCGGAGCCGCAGCTGCGCGAGGCCCTGGCGTCCGCCCGGCGCGCCGTGGAGCTGTCCGCCGGCCAGACGCCACGCGAGCAGGGGTACGCCGCCGCGGTGTTGGCCCTGTACGACGGGTACGAGACGACCGACCACCGCACGCGGCTGCGGGCGCACGAGGCCGCGATGGAAAGCGTCCGCGCGGCGCACCCGGACGATGCCGAGGCGGCCATCTTCTACGCCCGCGCCGTGATCGCCAACGCGCCGCCCACGGACCTGACCTTCGCGCGTCAGCTGCACGCGGCGCAGCTGCTGGACCCGCTGTTCCGCGCGCAGCCGGAGCACCCGGGGCTGGCGCACTACACCATCCACGCCTACGACGCGCCGCCCATCGCCCAGCAGGGGCTGGAGGCCGCGCGGCGGTACGCGGGCATCGCCCCGGCGGCGCCGCACGCGCTGCACATGCCGTCGCACATCTTTACGCGGCTGGGCTACTGGGACGAATCCATCGAGACCAACCGGCGCTCCGCCGCGGCCGAGCCGGACAGCAACGCCGCCGTGCATCCCAACGACTACATGGTGTACGCGTACCTGCAGCAGGGGCGGGACCGCGAAGCCGAGCGCGTGGTGCGGCGCGCGGTGCAGAACACCGACCGCTTCTACAGCAGCGTCCTGGGGTACAACTACGCCGCCATGCCGGCCCGCTTCGCCCTGGAGCGCGGGCGGTGGGACGAGGCGGCGGGGCTCGCC
>DATING010000911.1:0-10203 GCA_035474555.1 Longimicrobium sp.
CTGTTCATCGCGGTTTTTTCGGAGAGCATGCACCCGCCAGCGCGAGGCTATAGGGTGCACACCATCCACCGGATCGCGTCTTTGGGTACTCGAAGCGCGACCGTATCCGTGTTCACGGTGTCAGGATTCCGCTGCGCGGCAGGGCTTGAGCCGCAACAGACGCGAGCGGAGGATGAGGTGCCGGGTCCACGTTCGGGGCGGGGAGCAGGATGCCGTCTCGTGGACGGACGGGTGCGGATTGGAGGACCGTCCACGGGCCTGGATCAGCAAGACGACGGACGCGGGACGGTGTGCGGAGCAAATGCCGTCCGTGAATGTGAGTTGATACTCGGAGTGTAGCAGATGGGCCCCTTGCGCCAGGGCTGACGAGGAGAAACGTCATCTTGTGCGCTGTGGGCTCCGTCTATATCATAGTGCGCCTCCCTCCCGAAGACCCGGCGCCGTTCCCGGCGCCCGGACCTCCGCAGGTTCGCACGACCGCCTTTCCCTGCTTGCCCAATCCCATGAGCGATCGCCGCCGCATGTCCCGCATTCGCCTGTTTCCGCTGCTGCTCGCCGGCGCCGTTGGCTGTGGCGGAGGAGGCGGGACCGATCCCGATCCCAAGCCCCAGCCGGATCCCGTGCCCACCACCCTCGCGGTGACGCCGGACGATCCGTCGCTCAACGACAACACCTCGCTCACGCTGACGGCGACCGTGTCCGACCAGAACGGCCGCGTGATGACGACGCTGCCGGCCGGGACCGCGCTGGCGTGGACGAGCCGCGACCTGGCCATCGCGACGGTGAACGCGAGCGGGCTCGTCCTGGCGCAGAAGCCGGGAGTGGTGTGGATCCACGCGCAGGTGGGCGCCCTCGCCGACTCCACGCGCGTGACCGTGACCGCCGTGCCGACGCAGCTGTCCGTCGTGGGCTCGCCCCAGCGCGCCGGCACCGCCGGGACCCTGCTGGCGGACAGCCTGGCCGTGCGCGTGACGGACCGTCACGGCACCGCGATGCCGGGCGTGACCGTGACCTTCGCGGCCGCGGGCGGAACGACCACCCCCGCCACCGCCGTGACCCGCGCCGACGGCACCGCCCGGTCCGCGTGGCGGCTGGGGACGGCCGTGGGCACGCAGACCGCCACCGCGGCCTCGGCCGGGCTGACGGGCTCGCCCGTGACCTTTACCGCCAACGCCGCGGCCCCCGTCCCGGTCAGCGTGGCGGTCACCCCCGAGTTCGCCATGGTGAACGTGGGCGCCACCACGAACTTCGCGGCCGCCGTGCGCAGCACCGAGGGAGACCTCATCCCCGGCGCCGCCGTCACGTTCTTCAGCCCCGGCGCGAACGTGACCGTGACGGCCGAGGGCGCCGTCACGGGCGTGACGCCCGGGGTAAACCGCATCATCGGCGCGCTGAACGCCCTGCGCGACACCTCGGTGGTGGCCGTGCTGGGGCCCACGACCATCCTGGGGACGGCGTTCCCCAACGGCACGCCCTACGCGACCGCGCAGCGCGGCGACACCGTGCGCGTGCCCGTGCTCCTGGACATGTCGCGCCCCAGCCCCACGGGCGCGCTGGGATCCATCCAGCTGGAGGTGGTCTTCGACCCGGCCGTGCTGGAGCTCGTCCGCGTGGACAACGCGCTCCCCGGCTCCGAGGGCAACCTGCGCGTGGCCGGCCGCTACGCCATCGCCTACGCGGGGACGCTGCCGCTGGGGACGGCCACGGTGCGGCTCGCCACGGTGGTGCTGGTGGTGCGCGGCACCGCGGCCCCGGGCGCCGTCTCCTCCATGACCCTGCTGGTGACGGAGGACCCGCGGAGCACCGAGCTCGCGCCGCTCTCCAGCCCGCTCATCGTGCACTCCCGCGTCTACGTCCCCTGACCGCGACTCCCTCCGTACTTCCAGGAGCATCGAGATGAACCGACTGAAGCGCCGCGCCCTGGCGGCCGGCCTGCTGGGCTTGCTGGCCGCTTGCACCGACACCCTGCCCACGACGCAGGAAGCCACCCCCGAGACCCCCATCCTCCCCCCGGGCGTGCACGCCGTGGTGGTGGTGGCGCCCGTGCAGGCGGGGAGCCCGGCCGAGGTGCAGCTGCACCTGCGCCGCCAGGGGGTGTCCACGCCCCTCGCGAGCTACCAGGGCGAGCTGCGCTACGACGTGGAGCGCCTGTCGGTGACCGGCGGCGCGTTTCCGGCGGGCGTGGCGGGCGCGTGGAACGAGGTGGAGCCCGGACGCATCCGCTTTGCGGCCGCGTCGCTGGACGGGCTGCCGGGCACCCTGGCGCTGACCCTGCAGGCCACGCCCCGCGGCGAGATCGGCGAGGCGGCGTTCGAGGTGCGGATGGAGGAGCTGGTGGGCGCGGCCGCCTTCGAGAACCTCACCCCCCGGTTCGTGCAGCGGGCGCACCCGCTGTTCTCGCGCACGCCGCTGGACTGAGCACCGGCCCCTGCCCTTCGCACCCCCCATGGCACCTCGCATGAGCCGTTCGACGCTGATCCGCCCCCTCGCCTGCGCCGCCCTGCTGCTGGCCGCGCGCGCCCCCCTCGCCGCCCAGGACGTGGTGGAAGCCGGGCGCGCGCAGGGCATCGCCCCCCCCGCCCGCATGCTGGAGCAGCTGCGGGAGGACCCCAACGCCTTCGAGTTCCGCCGCGCCTGGCGGCAGAAGACGGAGCGGGTGCGCGTGCAGCGCACGGCGCTGGAGCGCCGCCAGGGGCCCCGCCTGTCCGTGGCCGCGCTGGTGGACGCGGAGGCGGCCGTCACGGGCACCCTGCGCGTGCCGGTGCTGATGGGGATGTACGCGGGCGCCACGGCACCGTACGCCACGGCGGAGTACCAGGCGCGGCTCTTCGGGCCGCAGCTGTATTCCGCCAGGAGCTTCTACGCGGAGATGTCGCGGGGGGTGTTCACCCTGGACGGCACCGTGACGCCCTGGCTCACGCTGCCGCAGAACGCGGCGTACTACCAGCCCGTCCCCGGCGGCGACCAGTACGGCCGCGCCGCCGACTTCCTGCGGCACACGCTGCAGGCGGCGGACGCGGGGACCAACTTTGCCCAGTTCGACAACGACGGCCCCGACGGCGTGCCCAACTCGGGCGACGACGACGGCTACGTGGACGCCGCCGCCTTTCTGTATCCCGCCGAGGACATGTCGTGCGGCGGGCCGGGGATCTGGCCCCACCGCTGGGTCTACAGCGCCTGGTGGGGGCAGCCGTTCGTCACGGGCGACGCGGCCGCGGGCGGCGGGTTCATCCGCGTGGACGACTACCTCATCCAGGGCGGCATCGACTGCGACGGCGCTTCGCTCATGCAGGTCGGCACCTTTTCGCACGAGATGGGGCATGCGCTGGGGCTGCCGGACCTGTACGACACCTATTCCCAGGACGGCACGTCGCAGGGGGTGGGCGAGTGGGACCTGATGGGGAGCGGCAACCACCGGCGGCAGGACGCGCCCGCGCACATGGGCGCGTGGAGCAAGGACTTCCTGGGGTGGCTGAACGTGGAGACGGTGTCGGCCAGCCGCACGGCGTTCGCGCTGCCGCAGGTGTACACCGGGGGGACGGTGCTGCGCTACAACCTCCCGGGCACCCCCGAGTACTTCCTGATGGAGCACCGCGCGGCCGTGCTCTCCGACCGCAACCTGCACGGCCCCGGGCTCCTGGTGTTCCACGTGGACCCCGTGGTCATCGACTCCACCCGCAATTCCAACCGCGTGAACGGCCACCCCCGCAGGGGCGTGGCGGTGGAAGAGGCGGACGGTCTGGACGACCTGCTGGTGGGCCGCGACCGCGGTGACGCCGGCGACGTCTTTCCCGGCTCCACGGGCCGCACGTCGTTCGGCGACACGGGCACGCCCAGCACGCGCAGCAACGGCGGCACGCCCTCGGGGCTGGAGCTGCGCAACATCACCCTGGCCGGCGGGCAGCTGCGCTTCGACATCGCCGTGACGCGGGTGTCCGGCCCGCTGGTGCTGGGCGATTCCGTCGCCGGCATCATCTCCGCCGTGGGCCGGCGCGATACCGTGTCGGTGCAGCTGACGGCGGGCGACGTGGTGGACTTTGGCCTGTTCGACACCGGCGCGCCCCCGTTCTCGCCCAACATGACGCTGTACTCGCCCAACGGTTCGGTCCAGGGGCTGCCCACCGTGCAGACGGGCGGCTTCCTGGGTGTGCGGCGGGGGCGGATCTCCCCGCGGCGCACCATCCCCACCACGGGGATGTACCGCGTGGTCATCGGCAGCACCGCGGGCACGGGCGGCTACGTGCTCAAGGTGCGGCGGGCGGGCACCGTGATGGGAACGGATCCCGGGGTGCGGATCCACGTGCCCGTCGCGCTGAACGGGACGACGGGCAGCGACACGGTGTGGCTGTACAACGCCGGGACGGGCCCCATCACCTTCGCGTCCACGGCGGCCGGCGCCACCTGGCTGACGGTGGCGAACGGCGCCGGCCAGCTCTCCCCCGCCGGCACGTCCGCCCCGGCCCTGGCCCCGGCGGACGGGGTGGCGGGTCCGGGCGCCGCCGCCTACTCGGCGCCCCTGCAGCGGCCGGGTGCGCCGCTCGCGGCGGGTCTCGCCGGGACGGAGCCGCAGCAGGCGCCGAACATCCCCGGCGCGTACCCGGTGGTGCTCACCGTGACGCGCGGCGACCGCGCGCAGGGCGATCACGTCGCCTACCTGGTCACCAGCACCGGGGACGAGTGGACCGGCCCCTCGATCGTGGAGGTGCGGATGCGGGTGTACGAGCGCGAGGTCGCCTTCGTCACGCCGCAAAAGATGCACAGCCGTCCCGTGGCCCTGGCCGTGGCGCCCGAGGGTGACCTGGCGGTGGTGCTGGTGAACGGCGAGGTGCTGCGGATGGACCCGCGGACGGGTGCCTTTCGGCGCTGGGCCACCACGAGCACCTCGGTGTACTGGGGGATGGCGTTCGGGCCGGACAGCTCGGCCTACATCGCCGAGTGGCGGCGGGTGGCGCGCGTGTCCAAGGAGGGCGTGGTGACGCAGGTCCTGACCACGCCGGGCGTGGTGTACGACGTGGTGGTGACCCCCGCCGGCGACCTGTTCGCCGCGGCGGACGACGGCCTGTGGCGGCGCACGCGCGCGGGCGTCACCTCGCGGCTCACCAGCGAGGTCACCTTCGGCGTGGCGTACAACCCGGAGGACGGGTTGATCTACGCGTCCCCGAGCGCCAGCTTCATCCGGCGGGTGGACCCCGTCACGGGGGAGATGGTGGGCACGGTGAACCCGGACGACGCGTCCTTGCAGCAGCAGCTGGAGGTCGGAGCCGGCGGAAACCTCTACGGCCGCACCTACTACGTGGACTGGCCGGACGTGCACCGGGTGACGCAGGACGGGGTGGTGGACCGCGTCTACTGGACGCCGCAGCCGTTCCCGCAGGCCATGTCGCTGGCCCCGGACGGCACGCTGTACGGCACGGCGGGCGACCGCGTGTTCCGGCTTCCGGTGGAGGGGGTGGCGGCGCCCTCGCACGTGGCGGGCGACGTGACGGGCGACGGCGCGGTGACGGCGCAGGACGCGCTGGGCGTGCTGTCGGCCATCGTGGGCCGCACGCTGCCGGAGGGGTGGACGGCGGCCTGGGGCGACGCCAACTGCGACGACCAGGTGACGGCGCAGGACGCGCTCATCATCCTTTCCCACTCGGTGGGCCGGGACGTGTCGCAGTTCTGCGTGATGCAGCCCCGCCCGTGAGGCGGCTGCTCGGGGTCGCGGGGCTGGCCCTGTCGGCGTGCGTAACGCCGGAGGCGCGTGCCGGTGCGGTGGCGCCCGGCCCGGAGGCGTACAACGGGGTGGTGGTGTGGACCGCCCCGGCCCCGGACACCCTGCTGCTGGCCTTTCGCCCGGAGTGGCGGCAGGAAGGCACGGGGGCGGACTCGGCGTGGACGTTCGCCCGTGCCCGGGTGGGGGAGGGATGGGCGTACGGGCGGATGGATGGCGATACCCTGGTCTGGGGGCTCGCCTCCATGGCGGGCGATGCGGGGACGGTCGCCGAGTTCGCCGGGGTGCCGGAGCCGGACGGCACCGTGCGCGGCTGCCTCCGTCCGCCGCGCCGCGGGTGGGCGCCGGATGCGCCGGGCCCGCGCGCCGCGTTCGTCCTCCGTCCCTCCGAGCTCTCCACCCCGCGCGCCGGCGACGCCCCCGTGGACCGCTGCCGCTGAAGATCGCCGCAGCGGTCCGCCGGACTCGGTGACGAAGCGGAGCCGCAGGCCGCGACGGGGTCCATCGAACGAGAAAGCCTTCGCATCCGGGATGGATGCGAAGGCTTCGTTCGTTCTCCGTGCGTCACCCACCAGCCCGGTGGGGACACCGGGAGCGCGTCAGACGCAACAGGCGTACCGGGTCGGCGGATACGCCACGACCGGCGTTTCCCCGCGCGACGCGGCGCCGCAGGTCGGCTGCAAGCTGCAGGTGCCTTCGTTCGCGTGCGCCGTGCCCCGCACCGGCGCTTCGGCGCCGGCATCGAAGCTGTCCACCTTGAGCTCGTCCAGGTCCAGTCGCAGCTTCTGCATGGTGACTCCCGCGTAATGGGTTGCCGTACACGGCCGGCGCGCGCCGGTCGTGGTGCATCCCATAAAACGTCATGATACGCGGGATGTCAAGAGAGGTGCGATCCGCCGGGTGATTCCCGCACGGCGGATCTCCAATCCGCCTTTATCGCGCGTCAGCCCTGGACCGCCCCTCACCCCGCGGCGGTGATGTCGAGCAGGGCGCGGATGGTGGACTCGCCGCGGTCGCGGGCGTACCACCGCCGCACGTCGCGGTAGATGTCGTCCACGGGACGCAGCCCCGCCTTCTTTTCCGTCATCACGAACTCCTGCAGCTCCGCCGGGCGCGGGCCCCACGTGCCGGCGACGGTAAAGTCCGGCCGCAGCACCAGCGCCAGGGGGATGGACCGCGCCCCGTTGGTGAGGAACGCATCCATCAGCTCCGGGTTCTCGTCGCGCTTGACGAGGCGAATCTGCATGGTGGGCAGCACCTCGGCCATGCGCGCCATCACCGGCACCGTGTTGCTGGCGTCGCCGCACCAGTCCTCGCTGATCACCAGCATCCGCCAGTCCCCGCCGATCTCCGCCGCGCGCTCCAGCGCCCACTCCGGCACCACCGCCCGCGCGTACACGCCGCGCCACAGGTCCTCCAGCTTCTGCACCTCGCCGTTGAGGTACGCATCCCACGTGAACCCGTTATCCCAGTACGTCCTGAAGTCCAGGTCGCTCATCTCGCCACTGCTCCTTGGTCCGGACAAAATCGAAAGAATCGCAGCGCTTCCATAAACCCGTCCCCGCGCTTCGGTCCGCCGGATGGGGCAGATGGATGCAGCACGCCGCATGCGCCGGATCGGACTCCAACTCATCATCCCGCAAACACTTGCCTCGGGGGATGCGGGCGCGGCGATGGGGGCGCGGCGGGAGCGGTGGGCAGCGTTCTTGCAATCCGGAGCGGACGACGGAGACGGCCCGCCGGGGCGACCTCAGCCACACTGCAACCAGCCAGATCATGATCAGCAGACAGGATCTCGAACGCCTCGTCCAGCGGCAGAACGGCGGCAAGTCCGTGCTGTCGCTCTTTCTCGACATGTCGGTGGACAACAACAACAAGCGCACCCACCACGTGTTCCTGGGCCAGAAGCGCGCCCAGTTCGAGGAGCTGGACGGCAACCGCCCCATCCCCAACGGCAACGGGAACGAGAGCGGCATGGGCAGCCTGTTCGAGCGCGTGCTGGCGTGGATCGACACGGATTTCCAGGAGAACAACCGCGGCGTGGTGATCTATGCCGAGGTGGACGGCGACTGGTTCGAGGCGCTGCAGTTCCCCGTCCCCGTGCAGAACCGCATGGTGGTGACCGACCGCCCCGTCATCGGCCCGCTGGCGCAGGTGCTCAACAGCTACGAGCACTACGGCGTGATCCTGATGGACCGCGAGCACGTGCGCATCCTGAGCGTGTACCTGGGCACGCTGCTGGACGAGCTGGAGTTCCGCGGCGACCCCATCGCGCCCACGACCAATCACCACGTGCAGGCCGGGGGCTACTCGCACAAGCGCTTTCAGCAGCACAAGCTGGAGGAGATGCGGCACTTCTTCCGCGACTTCGCGGCCGAGGTGGAGCGCTTCGTGGCCCGCTACGGGCCCAAGCACCTGGTGCTGATGGGCACGGACCAGAACGTGGCCAAGTTCAAGGAGTTCCTGCCGCAGCAGCTCACGGACATGATCATCCACACGGGCCCGGCGCCCGTGGACGGCCCCGCGGTGGAGATCCTGGCGCGCCTGGAGCCGCACCTGAAGCAGGAGCAGGAGCGCGGAAACCAGGAGCTGCTGGAGCAGGTGCGCGACCGCACGGCCAACGACTACCTGGCCACGGCCGGCGTGCAGGGCACGCTCACGGCCCTGCAGGAGGGCAAGGTCGACACGCTCGTGGTCGCGCGTGACGGGCAGATGCAGGGCGCGCGCTGCACCCAGTGCGGCTTCGTCTTCGTGCGCGACGTGAGCAAGTGCCCGTACGACGGCACCGAGCTCATGGAGCCCGTGGACGTGCTGGAGGAGATGGTGCGCCTGGCCGAGCAGCAGGGCGCCGAGATCCAGTTCGCCGACGCCAACGCCGTCGCCGACCTGCGCGGCGCCGCGGCCCTGCTGCGCTTCTAGCGCCGCACTCCCGCACGCAGACGCGCCGCCGGCGAAGCTCGCCGGCGGCGCGTTTTCTTGTATCCGGGCGGGAAGTGCCGGTCAGGCGCAGTTTATCTCGCCGACGCACGTCTCCCAGGTCTGGCAGCCGCACTCCGTCATGTTGGCGGAGCAGGCGCAGGAGCCGCAGGTGCCAGCGCAACTCGCGCCGCAGGAGTTGTAGCACGTGCCGTTGCACGAGGCATCGCACGTCTGGCACGCCGTGTCTGCCGAGCACCACCCCTTGCACGAGTTGCCGCCTTCGGAGCATACGAGAACCCAACTGTCGTTGCCGGCGACGGTACCGCGCTGTGCCTCGCGCTCCACGGCATGGAACGACTCCACCTGCAGTTGGTCGACCGACAGCTTGAGCTTGCGCATCTGTCCTCCCCGGTAGGGTGGATGGGTGTTTGGAGCTGGAGAAGCATGAAAGCGAAAGCGGGAACGGCCCTCCCGCGGCCGCTCCCGCTCCCGGTGCGCCCGTCACATGCAGTACGCCACGTTGGGGCACGTTTCCCACGTCTGGCAGTCGCAGGCCGTGGCGGCGGTGCACCCCGCCGAGCAGTTGCACGTGCCGTTGCAGCTGTTGATGCAGGTGCCGTAGCACGATCCGGCCGTGCCGCAGCCCCCGCCGCACGAGCCCACGGGCCCCGTACAGCCGCCATCACATGTCCCGAAGCACGATTCGTCGGCGTACTCCGTCCAGTCGTGGGCGGGCACGGTTCCCCGCACCTCCGCGCCGCGGGTGGCGTGGAACGACTCCACCTGCAGGTCGTCGAGCGACAGCTTGAGCTTGCGCATGTTGGTCTCCCGGTTCGTGGATGGATTTCCCCTCGGATCACGTCACGCGCAGATGTTCGCGCCCGGGCACGTCTCCCACGTGGCGCAGCCGCACGCCGTGTAGTCGGTCCCCGGCGGCGGGCAGGTGCAACTGGCGCCACAGCTCACGTAGCAGGTTCCGTAGCACGACGCGCCGCCCGATCCTCCCGTGCCGCCCGTGGTCCCGCAGCCTCCGTTGCACGACTCGAAGCACGATTCGTCAGCATACTCCGTCCAGGCGTGTCCGGGAACCGTGCCGCGGCGTGCCTCCGGACCCGTGGCGTGGAACGAATCCACCTGCAGTGCGTCCAGCGAGAGCTTGAGCTTGCGCATGTTGATCTCCGTCCGGAGGGAGAAAGTACGCGCCCGGTTTCCGGGCCGCCGCGGAGTGCGGCACCCACAACATGCGCAATCGGGCGGGAAAAGGAAAGCAAAGATTGCGAGAAGCTTCGACGTGGATCGGCAACGGACCGGCGCCGGTGCTACGGGTGCAGATGTGACGGGGTGTGGGGCCGGGTCGTCTGATGGACCCCGCTGGATATCGTATACGACGCCAATCTTGACACCGCGCCGTTTCCGCCCCAACGTACCCCGCACCTCCCCACAACAGATGATTCTCACCGCCATGCCGTCATCCGTACTGGACGTGGACACGCGGGACCGCCTCCTGGCCGAGCTGGAAGGGCTGGAGGGGGTTCTGCGTGCCGTCATCGACGAAGATCCGCTGCGTGTCT
>DATING010000912.1:0-2645 GCA_035474555.1 Longimicrobium sp.
GACTTCGCCCGCTGCACCTCGCTGGAGCGCGTGGTCTGCGGGGGCGAGGCGCTTCCGCGGGCGCTGGTGGAGCGCTTCCACGCGTCGGCGCCGGGGGCGCAGCTCTTCAACGTGTACGGCCCCACGGAAGCCGCGGTCGACGTGACGGCGTGGAGCTGCGCGGCGGAGCGGGGGAGGGAAGGGAGCATCCCGATCGGCGCGCCGATGGCCAACACGCGCCTGTACGTGCTGGACCGCGCCGGCGAGCCGGTCCCGGCGGGGGTCGCGGGCGAGCTGTACATCGGCGGGGTGCAGGTGGCGCGCGGGTACCTGAACCGGGCGGCGCTCACGGCGGACCGCTTTGTCCCCGACCGGTTCGGCGGCGAGGCGGGCGCGCGGCTGTACCGCACGGGCGACCTGGCGCGGTGGCGTCCCGACGGGGCGGTCGACTTCCTGGGCCGCGCGGACGGCCAGGTGAAGGTGCGGGGCCACCGCATCGAGCTGGGCGAGATCGAGGCGCGGCTCCGCGAGCATGCGCGGGTGCGCGAGGCGGTCGTGCTGGCGCGGGAGGATACCCCCGGCAACCGGCGCCTGGTGGCATACGTGGTCGGCGACCCGGCGGCGGACGCGGAGGCGCTGCGGGCGCATCTCTCGGAACGCCTCCCCGAGTACATGGTCCCCGCGGCCTACGTGCGCCTGGATGCGCTGCCGCTGACCCCGAACGGCAAGGTGAACCGCAGGGCGCTCCCCGCGCCCGACGCGGACGCGTTCGCCTCGCGGGGGTACGAGGCGCCCGCCGGTGAAGCGGAGCAGGTCGTCGCGGCGATCTGGGCGGAGCTGCTGGGCGCGGAGCGCGTGGGCCGGGGCGACCACTTCTTCGACCTGGGCGGGCACTCGCTGCTGGCGGTGCGCGTGGTGTCGCGCGTACGCCATACGCTGGGCGTGGATGTCTCGCCCGGCGACATGTTCGATCGGCCGGTGCTGGCGGACTTCGCGCGCGGACTGGGGACGGCCGCGCCCGCCGAGGCGACGGTGATCACGCCGGTGGATCGGTCTTCCGCGATCCCGCTGTCGTTCGCGCAGCAGCGGCTGTGGTTCCTGGAGCAGCTGGGCGGGACGGGCGCGGCGTACCACATCCCCATGCGCCTGCGGCTGCAGGGCGAGCTGGACCGCGGCGCGCTGCAGCGTGCGCTGGACCGCATCGTCGCGCGGCACGAGGCGCTGCGGACCTCCTTCCCGATGGTGGATGGCGAGCCGGTCCAGCGCATCGTCGCGGTCGAGGAGAGCGCCTTCCATCTGGTCGAGCACGACCTCCACGCTTCGGCGGATGCGGAGGACGCGCTGGGCCGGCTGATGGCGGACGAGGCGAGCGCGCCCTTCGACCTGGCGCACGGTCCGCTGATCCGCGGTCGCCTGATTCGCATGGTGGAGGACGACCACGTGCTGCTGCTGACGATGCACCACATCGTCAGCGACGGCTGGTCGATGGGCGTGCTGCAGCGCGAGCTGGGCGTGCTGTACGCCGCCTTCGTCCGCGGCGAGCCCGATCCGCTCCCGCCGCTGCCCATCCAGTACGCCGACTACGCCGCCTGGCACCGCCGCTCCGTGGAAGGCGACGTGCTGGAGGCGCAGGCCGCCTTCTGGACGCGGACGCTCGGCGGCGCGCCGGAGCTGCTGGAGCTGCCCACCGACCACCGGCGTCCGGCAAAGCAGGACTTCGCCGGCGCGGCGGTGAACGTGGAGCTGGACGAGGCGCTGACCGCGGCGCTCAAGACGCTGTCGCAGCGGCACGGCACCACCCTCTACATGACGCTGCTCGCCGGCTGGGCCGCCGTGCTCGCCCGCCTCTCGGGGCAGGACGAGGTGGTGATCGGCACGCCGACCGCCAACCGCGGCCAGAGCGAGATCGAGGATCTGATCGGCTTCTTCGTCAACACCCTGCCGCTGCGCGTGGACCTCTCCGGCGCGCCGACGGTGGCCGAGGCGCTGGGGCGGGTGAAGGCGGGTGCGCTGGAGGCCCAGCGCAACCAGGACATCCCCTTCGAGCAGGTGGTGGAGCGCGTCCGCCCCACGCGGAGCCTGGCGCACAGCCCGCTCTTCCAGGTGATGTTCGCCTGGCAGAACGCGTTGCGGGAAGGACTGGCGCTGCCGGGGCTGACGCTGTCCCCCACGGACGTCGGATCGCGCGCCACGGCCAAGTTCGACCTGACGTTGACGCTCCGGGAGGATGACGGCCGCATCATCGGCGACGTGGAGTACGCGACCGCGCTCTTCGAGCGTGCCACCATCGAGCGGTTCGTCGAATACCTGCGGCGCGCGCTCGCGGGCATGGCGAAGGACGATGCCGTGCGGATGGACGGCATCCCCCTGCTCCCCGCCGCGGAGCGCGCGCGCCTGGTCGAGGAGTGGAACGCCACCGACGCCGCGTTCCCCGCCGGCGCTTGCATCCACGAGCTCTTCGAAGCCCAGGCGGCGCGCGCGCCCGACGCGGTGGCGGTGTCGTTCGGAGGGGAGCGCTTTACGTACGCGGCGCTGAATGCGCGTGCGAACCGGCTGGCGCACCACCTCCGCGGTCTGGGCGTGGGGCCGGACGCACGGGTGGGGGTCTGCGTGGAGCGCGGCCCGGAGATGATCGCCGGGCTGCTGGGCATCCTCAAGGCGGGCGG
>DATING010000913.1:0-4665 GCA_035474555.1 Longimicrobium sp.
GGCGGCGGCGCGGCGGGCGTGGGAGCGGCCGCGGGCGGCGGCGTGGTGGCCTTGCGGATGCTGCCGAAGATGGACTTGAGCGCGCCCGGCATGGGCAGCGATTCCACCACGTCCCACACCGCGTCCGCCGGGTTCTGCGCGGAGGAGGACGACGCCCGTGGTTCGCCGCGCGGGTCCGGCGCGGGCTCCACGTCCACGTCGATGAAGAACGCGCGCCCCGCGTTCAGCACCACGGCGCCGTACGTGTTGCGGGTGAGGGCGGCGTCGGGCGTATCCGGATCCCACGTGGTGGCGGAGATCTCGCGGATCACCTCCTCGCGCAGCGGCCGGTCGCCGTACGCGTAGCGCTCCGGAAAGCCCGCCCCGCGCCGAATGCGGTCCGCGATGCGCCCCACGGCATCGTTCGCCAGCGCCTGCGCGTCCGCCTCGCTGCTGCGGGAGCCGCGCCACACGTGGAACCGCACGGGGCGGCCGTCGGGCGTGGTGGCCTGGGACTCGGCGCGGGACCAGTAGCGGGGGATCAGCATCAGGCAGGCTCCGGTTTGACGGGGAGGCGAAGCGTAGGATGGACAGTATCTACAACGGATGGCGCCGCCGCAAGAATCCTGTTCGCACGACCCGTCCGCCCCCGGGACGAGCGATGGATTCCACCGCGAACGCGCGGAATTCCAAGCGGAAGCATCCCCCGCATCCCCGGATCCAGGCGATCCGGTCGCGGCATGGTCGGAATGCGCTCAACATGCTGGAACACAATGACTTCGGCGGGGTTGATATCCGCTCGCGTCGCGCATCCCCGCGGATCCGCGTACCATCGTCCCCCGCGACCGGCTCGGAGGGCGGCTGGACGCATGGAATCCGCTTCGTGGCTGGAAACAGGCCTTGCCACGGGGATGCGGGAAACCCATTGTTGCAGGCTCCGCCGACGCGCTCGCCGTCCAGGCGCGCGCCGGCGGGAATATACGGAGAATCGCATCGCATGAAGCCACGCTGGATCACGGCCGCCGGACTCGCCGCGGTGCTCGCGTCCGCATCGCCGGACATCGCGGCCGCGCAGGCGCAGACGAACGGGGCGCAGACGGCCGCGCAGGTGCCGCACACGGAGGCGGACGTGCGGTTCATCCAGGGCATGCTCGCCCACCACGCGCAGGCGCTGGAGATGACGGGCCTGGTGTCCGGCCGCGACGCGCGCCAGGACGTGCGGCTGATCGCCGAGCGCATCGACGTGTCGCAGCGCAGCGAAATGGACCGGATGCAGCGCTGGCTTCAGGTGCGCGGCCTGGCGGCGGACTCGGCGGATGCCCATCACGCGCACCACGGCGGCGGCGGCGCGCACGCGGGGATGCCGGGGATGGCCACGCCGGAGGAGATGGCGCGGCTGGCCCAGGCGTCCGGCCCGGCGTTCGACGCGCTGTTCCTGGAGCTGATGATCCGCCACCACGAGGGCGCGCTGGTGATGGTGGAGGAACTGTTCGGCAGCCAGGGCGGGGGACAGGCGTCGGAGATCTACTCCATCGCCAGCGAGGTGGATGCCGACCAGCGGATGGAGATCGACCGCATGCGCGCCATGCAGCAGGGTCCCCTGGGCGGGGCACGCCCGCGCTGACGCGGTTCACGGGGACGGAGCGTTCACTCTCAGCACACGCAGCATGAAGACGCAGATGATGACCATTCGGCAGGGGATGGGGCGGCTGGCCGTGGCGGCCGCGGCGCTGGGCACGGCGGTGGCGCCGGCCGGGGCGCAGGACGCGCGCGTGGGGCTGCGCCCGGGGGTGCAGGACGCCGGGCAGGCGGCCTGGAACATGGAACTGATCTCGCACCAGGCGCGGCCGGCGGGCTTCTTTGCCGCGGACGCCGAGGCGGACTTCGGCTTTTCCAACACGGACCTGGCGTTCCAGGGCAACCACGTGTTCATGGGGAACTACAACGGGTTCCTCGTCTACGACATCTCCAACCCCGCCAGCCCGCGGCTGCGCGCGTCCGTTCCCTGCGCCGGCGGCCAGGGCGACGTGTCCGTGTACCGCAACCTCGTCTTTCTCTCGGTGGAGGAGACGCGCGGCCGGCTGGACTGCACCGCGCAGGGGGTGACGGACTCGGTGAGCACGGAGCGGTTCCGCGGCGTGCGCATCTTCGACATCAGCAACCTGGACCGCCCCCGCCTGGTGGGCGCCGTGCAGACGTGCCGCGGCTCGCACACGCACACGCTGGTGCCCAACCCGCGCGACCCCTCGCGGGTGTACGTGTACGTGCAGGGCACGTCGCGCGTGCGCTCGGGGTCGGAGCTGGCGGGGTGCTCCAACCGGCCGCCGGCGGAGGACCCCAACACCTCGTTCTTCCGCATCGAGATCATCGAGGTGCCGCTGGCCGCGCCGCAGCAGGCGCGCATCGTCAACGCGCCGCGCCTGTTCGCCGACGCGCAGGGCAACATCGCCGGCCTGTGGGCCGGCGGCCGGCACGGCGAGGGCACGCAGTCCACGAACGTGACCAACCAGTGCCACGACATCACCGCCTATCCGGAGATCGGGCTGGCGGCGGGGGCGTGCTCGGGCAACGGCATCCTGCTGGACATCCGCGACCCGGCCAACCCGGTGCGCGTGGACGAGGTGGTGGACCCCAACTTCGCGTACTGGCACTCGGCCACGTTCAACAACGCGGGCACCACGGTGCTGTACACGGACGAGTGGGGCGGCGGCAGCGCGGCTCGCTGCCAGGCGACGGACCGCCGCGAGTGGGGCGCGAACGCCATCTTCACCGTGCAGGGCAACGACCTGCGGCACGCCGGCTACTACAAGCTGCCGGCCCCGCAGACGGCGCAGGAGAACTGCGTGGCCCACAACGGGTCGCTGGTGCCCGTGCCCGGCCGCGACATCATGGCGCAGGCGTGGTACCAGGGCGGCATCTCCGTCTTCGACTTCACCGATCCGGCCAACCCGGTGGAGCTCGCGTACTTCGATCGCGGGCCCGCGAACGCGCGCGAGCTGTCCGTGGGCGGCTTCTGGTCGGCCTACTGGTACAACGGCCGCATCTACGGCTCGGAGATCGGCCGCGGGTTCGACGTGTTTCGCCTGACGCCCAGCGCGCACCTGACGCAGAACGAGATCGACGCGGCCAACCTGGTGCGGATGACGGAGTGGAACCCGCAGCACCAGCAGCGGGTCACCTGGCCGGCGCACTTCTCGGTGGCCAAGGCGTACGTGGACCAGCTGGTGCGCAGCCGCGGCCTGGGCCCCACCCGCATGGTGCGCCTGCAGCAGGAGGTAGAGGCGGCGGAGCGGATGCGCGGCACGCAGCGGCGCACGGCCCTCACGCGCATCGCCACGCAGCTGGACGGCGAGGCGGCGGCCTCGCGTGACGCCGCCAAGGTCCGCATGCTCGCGGGCGTGCTGCGCGAGCTCGCGGCGCGGTAACGGCAGGTCACACGCGGAGACGCGGGGAGGATCACAGGGTCACGGAGAACCGTCCGGGTTCTTCGTGACCCTGTTGCTTTCAGCAGGTGCCGCTCATCCACACATCCCGAATCACCACGTCCATCCCGCACGCGGGAGTTCTCCTGCGTTTCGGCTTTCCATCCCGCGGCCGGCGTTGCTGTTCGTCGCGGTTGCCTCCCCCGTTTCCCGTCTCCCCGATCGCCGCCCCGATGTCCCTCAAATCCTGCCCCCAGTGCGGCACCCTCGTGCCCGCCAATCGCCCCTGTCCCCAATGCACGGCGAGGATGGCCCCCGTCGACGCGCCGGTGGCCGCGTCCACGACTGAGCCCGTCGCCGCGCCCGTGACGTACCGGCCCGCGCCGTCCCGCCCGCCCGAGGAGCCGAAGGGCTTCCGCTGGGGGACCGCCCTCGCATGGGTGGTCCTCGTGGTGGGGGGCGTGCTCGTCGCGACCTTCTTCTACCGGCTGTCCAACGAGATCGACCAGGGCGCCGTGGCGGAGGAGGAGATGGCACGGGAGCGGGAGCACCTGCGCACCGTGCTCGCGTGGATGCGCGACACGACCGCAACGACCCCGGCCCCCGGCAGCGCCGTCCGGGCGGCGCCCACCTCCGACCGGGCGAAGCGGCTGTGGGTCATCAACCGGATCCTGGTGGACCGCCACGCGTGGGAGCGCGAGGTCATGACGCGGCACGGTGCCCGGGGCCACACGCCGCCGGCACCGTGGGGAACGGCGCCCTACCAGGCGAGAGCGCGCGCCTATCCCGAGGTGGGCACGTACCTGGAGGGCCGTGTCGCGGCGATCGCGGAGATCGACCGGACCTCCGCGGCATGGCTGCAGGAGCGCACCGCGGCGCTGGCGCGGGAGTCGGGAATTTCCGCCGGCGAGATCCGCGGCATCCTCCCGGCCGGCTTCGGGGCCGTGGCGCCGGCCCAGGCACCGCTGGCGGACGCGATGCTGCAGATGCACCGGCAGTTCGTGCGCATGGACCCGCGGGTGCGGCACGCCGGGGGCACCGAGCTGCTGTACGAGCGCGAGGAGGACATACGCCGCGTCCAGGAGCTGGTGGCCAGGCACAACGAGGCCATGAAAGGATGGAACCAGGCAGAGATGAAACGAACCAGCCAGGAGGTCGCCGTCCTGAACCAGTGGATCCAGTGATGGGACGTGCGCCGCGGGACTCCGCCTTCCGTCCGGCGACGCGAAGTGCTCCCCCTCTCCCGGCGCAGTCTGCCGGGGGC
>DATING010000914.1:0-2199 GCA_035474555.1 Longimicrobium sp.
TACTACACGCAGGAGAACGTCCGCGCCAACGAGGAGCTGGCCGCGGCGCTGGGCGAGTTCCAGCTGGGCGTGGCCAGCAGCAAGGACTTCTTCGCCAACCGCGCCGCCTACAAGCTGGACCTGCGCGGCCCCGCCATCAGCGTGCAGACGGGGTGCAGCACGTCCCTCGTGGCGGTGCACGTGGCCGCGCAGAGCCTGCTGCACGGCGAGTGCGACCTGGCCCTGGCCGGCGGCGCCAACGTGGTCGTCCCCAACGACCTGGGCTACGTCTACGCGCCGGGCAGCATTTCGTCGCCCGACGGCAGTTGCCGCGCGTTCGACGCGGACGCGGCGGGGACGCTGGGCGGCAACGGCGTGGGCGTCGTCCTGCTCAAGCGCCTGGCCGATGCCGTGCGCGACGGCGATCCCATCCGCGCCGTCATCAAGGGGAGCGCCGTGAACAACGACGGCGGCTCCAAGGTCGCGTTCACGGCGCCGTCCGTGGAAGGCCAGGCCGCCGTCATCCGCGAGGCGCTGGAGATGGCGGACGTGGATCCATCCACCATCCGCTACGTGGAAGCGCACGGCAGCGGCACGGAGATGGGCGACCCCATCGAGATCGCCGCCCTCACGCAAGCCTGGCGCAGCTGGACGGACCGCAGGCAGTACGCGGCCGTGGGATCGGTGAAGACGAACATCGGGCACCTGGACGCGGCGGCCGGCATCGCCGGGTTCATCAAGGCCGTGCTGGCGCTGGAGGCAAAGGAGCTTCCGCCCACGGTCCACTTCCGCCGCCCGAACCCCAAGATCGACTTCGCCTCCTCCCCGTTCTACGTCTCGGGGCAGCGCGAGGCGTGGGAGGCGGATGAGGATGCGCCGCGGCGCGCGGGGGTGAGCTCGTTCGGCATCGGCGGGACGAATGCGCACGCGGTGCTGGAAGAGGCGCCGCCGCAGCGCCCGTCCGCATCCCGCCGGCCGACGCAGCTGCTCGTGCTTTCCGCCCGGACGCAGACGGCGCTGGACGCGGCCACGGAGCGCCTGTCCGCGCACCTCGCCGCGCACCCGGAGCAGGCGCTGGCGGACGTCGCGCACACGCTGCAGTCCGGGCGGCGCGAGCTCCCCTTCCGCCGCGCGCTCGTCGTGCGCCAGGGCGAGGACGCGGCCGCGCTGCTCAAGGCGCGGCATCCCGAGCGGGTGTGGACGTCGGCGGTGGAGGATGGACATCGCTCCGTCGCGTTCCTCTTTCCCGGCGTGGGCGACCAGTATCCGCAGATGGCGCGCGGGCTGTACGACGCCGAGCCCGCCTTCCGCGCGGAGGTGGACCGCTGCGCCGCGATCCTGCGCCCGCGGATCGGCATCGACATCCGCGAGGTCATCTTTCCCGGCGAGGCCCCGGCGGACGCGGCGCCCGGCGCGGGGATCGATCTCAAGGCCATGCTGGGCAAGTCGGACTCCGTCGATCCGATGGCGGAGCGATTGAACCGTACGGAGCTCGCGCAGCCCGCCGTGTTCGTCATCGAGTACGCGCTGGCGAAGCTGTGGATGCACTGGGGGATCGCCCCGGAGGCCGTGATCGGGCACTCGCTGGGCGAGTACGCGGCGGCCTGCATCGCCGGCATCTTCTCGCTGGAGGACGCCCTGTCGCTCGTCGCGGAGCGCGCGCGGCTGATCGGCGCGCTCCCGGGCGGTGCCATGCTCGCCGTGCCGCTGTCGGCGGAAAAGGCGGCGGCATTCCTGGTGGACGGGACGGCGATCGCGACCGTGAACGCGCCGGAGCTGTGCGTGGTCGCGGGGCCGGAGGACGCGGTGGAATCCGTCCGGCAGCGGCTGGCGGATGCGGGGCACGTCGCGCGGAAGCTGGCCGCCACGCACGCCTTCCACTCGCCGATGATGGACCCCGTCGTGGGGCCCGTGGCGGAGCTCGTGGGGCGGATGCGGCTGAACGCCCCGAAGATCCCCATGGCCAGCAACGTCACGGGGACGTGGATCACGGCGGAGGACGCGACGGACCCGCGCTACTGGGCCCGCCACACGCGCGAGACCGTCCGCTTCGACCGCGGCGTGGCGGAGCTGCTGCGCGCGCCCGGCCGCGTGCTGGTGGAGGTCGGCCCCGGGCAGACGCTGTCGACCTTCATCCGTCAGCGCGGGGACGCGGGGCAGCTCCCCGTCATCCCCACCGTCCGCTACCCCTACGACCGCACGCCGGACGCCGCGTTCCTG
>DATING010000915.1:0-1716 GCA_035474555.1 Longimicrobium sp.
TCGTTCCTCGCGGAGAGGGGGAGAACTGCGCGGATCTCGATCCGTACGGACGCGTGGATGAACCCGTCGAAGTCTACACCCCCTCCCGCGCAGTTTGCGGGAGGGGGTGGACGAGCCTAAGCGAGACCGGGGGAGGGCCACCGCCCGCCCGCGCGACGGAACTCGCCCTTCGACCGTATCGCAGGGAAAACCGAACCGGCCCCGTGCCTCATCCAGAGGCACGGGGCCGGTTTGCGTCCGTCCGTTGGCGCGTCAGGCGTCCTGCGGCTGCACGATGCTGCCGACGGGGACCACGGCAGGCTGCAGGAACCGGGCGGCCACCCATCCCGTGATTCCCGTACGGCCACCCACCGTGCCCTGCACGGCCACGCGCTTCCAGGGGCCGTTGTCCTCCAGCCCCTCCACGACCGTGCCCACCGGCAGCGGGCTGCCGGGGACGAGGGTCTCGCCGGCGCCGGGGCCACCGCGCACGTTGAGGTGGCCGCTCACGGTGAACAGGGCCTGCGGCGCCGGCTCCAGGAACCGCGCGCTCACCCACCCCGCGACGGGGCTCCCTTCCGCCGTCACCTGCTTCCACCCGTCCTCGTCCCGCCCGCCGCGCACGAACGTCCCCGCGGCCAGCGGGCTGCCGGCAACGGTGGCGTTGGACGCGCCCGGGCCGCTGCGCACGTTCAGCGACGACGTCACCCGGAAGCGCTCGCCGCTGACGATGCCGACGGGTGCCGGCGGGGCGGCGGCCGGCGCGGAGGGACCCATGCACCCCGCGCGGAACGCGGGCATGTCGAACGCGGGACCGGGGTCCTGCTTGCGGCCGGGGGAGATGTCCTCGTGGCCGATCACGTCCTCCAGCCGGTACGTCTTCACCAGCAGCTTGGCCAGCTCCAGCGCCACCTCCAGCTGCTTGCGTGGGTACTTCGCCCATCCGCCCTTGGGGGTGCCCAGCTTGTGCGTGCCGACCAGCACCTCGCTGTCCGGGATCACGGTGCTGCGGAACTTCCACTTGCCGGGCCCCGCGTTGCCCAGGAACCCGAACCCGTCCAGCTCGATGCCGATGGAGGCGCTGTTGAGCCCCTTTACGCCCTTCCACGTGCTCGTTCCCGCGTGCCAGGCGCGGCGGTTGAAGTCCACCATCTGCGTGATGCTGCCGTCCCTGGCGATCACGATGTGCGCGGACGCCTTGGCGCGCTTGTCCGCCAGCCAGCTGATGGATTCCTCCGCGGTGCCCCCGGCGGTGTAGTGCATCACCAGCCAGCGCGGCTTGATGGGGCCGCCCTTGTTGGGCGTGTCTCGAAAGGGATACGCGGTGCCGTCGTCACGGACCAGGCGGTGGTTGACGATCTTCATGTGGCTTCCGGGTGGGTGGACGCTGGGACGTGGATGGAACGACGGGTGTGCCGCCGCGCACGTCGCTGCGCGGATCGAGGGGGTACTCCAGGCAGAGATATGCGCCGGAGCAGGCGGGATGAGCAATCGCCGTTCCGAGGGGCGGAGCGACCCTCGCGAATCCCAACCCGTTACGAGGATGGGAGCTGCGATGATCGGCAGGTCGGCAGACCGCGCGTGCCTGGGTCAGCGGCGTCCCAGGCGGGGCGGGGACGCCGCGGGAGGACTGGAGGCGCGAACGGCCCCGGAGCGTGTGCCCCGGAGCCTGTTCGCCATCCGCCGTGCGGCGCTGGGTCAGATGTCCAGCGTGCTCGTGGACGAAGGGCTGTCCTT
>DATING010000916.1:0-1767 GCA_035474555.1 Longimicrobium sp.
TCCAGAGTGGATGATCCATCGTTCCGCCGGGGGTAAACCCGTGATAGTCCCGGGGAGAACGATGAATCTCACCACCTCCCAAAGCTATCGTTTCACGAATTGGAAACAACCCGACGCGGAGGAAACAACCGCGTGGTGCCACACCTGTTCCACCACCGTTGGCGGATGCAATCGGGTGATGGTCACGTCTCTCCACGGCGTCATCCATCCTCCAGGACATCCAGCACGTCCGCCAGGCGACCGCGAAAATCCGCCTGCTCCGCCGCACCCGATCGGCCGCCATCGCGTTCGCGGAGGGCGGCGACGGCCGCGTCCATCTCGGCGGGGTAGCTGCCGTTTACGGTCAGGCGCAGGTGGCTCGCGGCGATGCCGATTGCGCCCGCCGCGTGCCGGTCCTTGGCCATCGTACGCAGGTCGCGGGCAACCTGGTCCAGCACCTCGCCGCCCGCCGCCGCGATGTCCCGCAGGTAGAGCAGGTCCTTGGGACGCTTGCTGCCGCCCGTGGCGTGCGGCTGCCGCGCGGTGAAGGTGGATGCCTTGTTGACCACGTACGCACCCAGCCAGGGCACCGTGACGTCCAGAACGCCGGGGCCGGCATCGGTATCCACGGGGAGCGGCACGGGACGGGTGTACCGCTGCATCAGCCCCAGCCCCGGCAGGCTGATCGCACGCAGCCCGGTCTGCGCCGCGACGGGGACGGTATCGCCCATCTGCCGCGCGGTCCCGGTGTGCGGCACCAAGAACTCGATCATCTCGCCGGCCTGTACGTCGCCCAGCCACACCGCGGAGCCGACCCCGTCCGCCGACGGGGTGAATCCACTGCCGCGGAGGATCTCGGGGATCGAGGCGCGGTCACCGGGCGGAAGCGGGCGGTGCACCAGCACGTCGACCTCCGTGGTGAGCGACGTCCGGCCGGTCCACGTGGTGAATCCACCGTACTGCCGGTACAGGTACGGCACCCATCCGCCGATCACCACCACGTCGCCCAGGTAGGAGCGGAGCTCCCACAGGACGCGGCGCAGCGCGGGCTCGTAGTGCGATCCGTCCATCAGCGTTGCGCGTCGCGGGTCGCCAGGATGTGCTCCGCCTGCTCCAGGCCGCGCAGGGGGTAGTGCCACAGGTCCAGCACCAGCTGCGTGTCGCTGACCACGGGCAGCTCGTTCACGGTCCGCAGCCCGTGCCACACGGAGTGCTTGTAGTACGGCTTCATCAGCACCAGCCGCCCGTCGTCGGCGGGGGACCAGCCCGCCCGCTCGGCGATGTCGTCCAGCTCGGCCGCGTCATCCACGGAGACGTAGGCGTGCACCCGGTCCCACGAGGCGTGCGGCGCCACCAGCGACGCACCGGCCTGCAGCGTCAGGGCCCAGCGCGCATCACCCATCGCGCCCGGCAGGCGCCGGAGGAAACGCTGCGGATCACCGATGGGAGCCGCGAACGCCCGCGCTTCGTTGCGCTGCCAGTCGTAGGCGCGCGTCCAGCGGCGGAGCACCTTCGGGGGATCCGTGATCCGGATGACCGGCTGCCGCCCGGCGGGCGCTTCGGCCAGGCCCTCCACTGCGAGCCGCCGCACCACCTTGGATGCCGTCCCGGGTGAGACGCCGGCTTCCCCGGCAAGCTCCCGGATGCCCCAGGAACGCTCCGGGTCATCGAGCAGCAGGCGCACGATGAAGGAGTTGCGGTCCGAGAACGGGTTGGCGGTCGCGGGCGCGGAAGCGGAACGCGGCACCTTCAACCCCTCGCGGTCCACGAGCAGCCACGGCAGCACCA
>DATING010000917.1:0-1644 GCA_035474555.1 Longimicrobium sp.
GACCCCGAGCGCGTGATCGAAGCGGGACGCGCGGACACGCCCTCGTCGCCGCGGCGCACGCTGACGCGGTGGGAGCTCTCACGGTACCTGGACTACTGCAGCGAGATGCTGGCGCTCAACAGCAAGCTGGCCGCCCTCTACGCGCAGAACCTGCACGACCCGGTCGTCCTGGCCGCGGTGGATGAAGTGGAGACGCTCACCAGCGGCCTTTCTGCCAAGATCTGGCAGAAACTCGTGATCCTGAACGAGCGTGGGATGTCGGCGGGGGGAAGGGCGTGAGTGCGTGAGTGCGTGAGTGCGTGAGTGCGAAAGTGCGAAAGTGCGAAAGTGCGAAAGTGGGGGATTGGCTGCGATCGGCGGATCGCCGCCTCTGCGCTGGTCCTCCGCCCGTGCTTTTTCCGCGGAGGCGGACAGCGTGAAGTTGTGGCCGCGAATTCATTCGCTCCCGGCCCTTTGTTCTCCCCTTATCTCGACTCTCCGCTCCGCCATCCCCGCCGTCCCTCGTCCGCCCCGGTACCTGATTCACCGGTGACCCAATCCGGATAGATCCGATCCCCTCCGTGCCGGCGTAGGGGGAGATGGTGGGTGCGGACAGGCGCGCCGCCGCTGGATTTTTGGCCCCTTGGTGCGATCGTCGTAACGAGAGGCTTGTGTTTGCGGCGGCGGCTTGTATATTGCCCGGACCTGCTACTGCCTCGGGTTGCAGGCTTTCGCCCAAGCGCAATTCGATTTCCCGAAACGGCACCCCGGTCGCGAGGCCGGTCCGCAAAGCTAGGGGTCTCCCAGAGACAGCCCGGCCGCCGAAGGAGAGCAAAGCCAGCTCTTCCTCTCAAGGCTGCCATGCTTCTCCTCTTCTCCCATGGGCGCAACTCGGCCCGTGCACTCGCCGTTGTGGCGCTGTTCGCCGCCGCCGCCTGTTCCGACGGCACCGGCTCGCCCACCGGCACCCTGGCCGCCGACGCGGCCACGCCATCCGCCTCGCATTCCGCGGGGCACCTCAAGAGCGGAAAATACCGCGACACCAGCCTGCCGCACGCCACGGGGCGTTCCGGCTCGGCCACGCTTTCCGCGAGCGCCATCATCGGCAGCGACGGCGTGACCCGCCTGCGCGTGACCTCCGGCAGCGTGTACCACCCCGGCCGGGCCCTCGGCGAGCTGGCCAAGGTGCAGGTCAAGGTGTGGACGGAGGACGGCGAGAAGATCCTCACCCAGAACTTCCAGCGCCCCACCCCCGGCGCCACCGTGGACCTCCGCTTTCCCGGCATCCCGGCGGGCGCGCGCTTTCAGGTGCAGGCGAACGTGCGCGGCATCGACGGCCGGCGCACCGACGTGGTGACCGTCACCGAGACGAGCCGGCTGGCCGCGGCGTTCAGCACCACCATCCACCTGCCGGACAACGTGGTCGTGGGCGTGCCCACCATCATCACGGCCACCGTCCGCGAGATCAACGGGCAGACCGGGGGCACCACCGCCTGCGTGCTGTTCGTCGGCGGCCGCGAGGTGGACCGGGTGAACGACGTGTGGGTTGACGCGGGCGACCAGGTGAGCTGCGCCTTTACCTACACCTTCACCTCGGCCGGCGACTACGACGTGCGCGTGGGGCTGCAGGTGGATTCGTCCGATCCCGGGCTGCTGCCGGTGCCG
>DATING010000918.1:0-1731 GCA_035474555.1 Longimicrobium sp.
CGCGCTGACCGGTCCCGGCGCGGGCGCGGCGCCGGTCGCGGCGACGTCCAGGTTGCGCGCGTCCACCCACGCTTCCGTGGCGGGGTCCAGCTGCACGCGGTACTGCTCGCCGCGCCGCTCCAGCACCGTGAGCCGCGCGCCGCGGGGAAAGAACCAGCGGTAGGCGCCCGTGGGCGTGGGGCGCGCGTAGATGGCGTCCGACCCCGTCGCCAGCGTGTCCGATCCGCCCGTGACGGTGCCGGCGCGCGGGGCGGGGAAGACGGCGTTCTGCGATGCCGCGCCGCCCGGTGCCGTCCCGGTGCCGGCGGACGGGCGCGCGTGCTCCAGCGTCTGCGTGACCTCTTCGCTGCCCCGTTGCGCGCGCAGGCGCCAGGTGCCGTCCTGGGGCGTGGGCAGGTGAGCGATGAAGGCGCCGTTGGGGGCCACGGGGACGGCCGTGCCGTTGATCTCCAGCGCGGCCTGCCCCGTCCCCACGTTGCCGTAGATGATGGCGCGCTCCGACCTCGGCCGCCCGGAGCCGCTCGTGGGCTCGATGACGCGGATGGCGAGCGGGCCGTTCACCGCCGGGATGGCGGGGAGCGCGGGGCTCACGGGCTGGTACACCAGGCGCTGGATGCGCCCCGTGCCCGCGCCGGGACCGGGGATGCGCAGGGTGTCCGCCGCGGGGGCGGGGCCGGTGGACGGGCCCGACGGCGCGCACGCGGCCACGGAAAGCGACAGCAGCGCGAGGGCTGCGGAGGTGCGATGCATCACGGCTCGGCCTGCGGACGGGGGAAGAAAGGCGGGGGAGCCTGTCACTCCCCCGCGCGGTTCGCCTCTCGGCCGTCCCCCATGCAAGGTGCGGGCAACTCCGTCCGGAGCGCGTCCAGCAGCCCGCCGATCTGCTCCGCCGTGTGCGCCGCGCTCAGGGTGATGCGCAGCCGCGAGCCCCCCGGCGGCACCGTCGGCGGCCGCACGGCACCGACCAGGTAGCCGCGCTCCCGCAGCGCGTGCCCAATGCGCATGGTCGCTTCCGCGTTCCCGGTCAGGACGGGGACGATGTGCCCGTCCGCCTCCCCCGCCGTCGCGTGGCCCCGCGCGGCGAGACCCTCGCGCAGCATCCGCGCGTGGTCGAGCACCCGCGCGCGCCGCCACGGCTCGTCCTGGACGATGCGCAGGGCCTCCAGCGCCGCGGCGGCCAGCGCGGGCGGGGTGCCGGTGGTAAAGACGAAGGGCCGTGCGCGGTTCAGCAGCCACTCGCGCAGCCGCTCGCTCCCGGCGATGAAGGCGCCCGCCGTCCCCATCGCCTTGCCCAGCGTGCCCATCCGCACGTCGATGGCGTCCTCCACCCCGAAGTGCTCCGCGGCGCCGCGACCGTTCGGTCCCAGGATGCCGGTGCCGTGCGCGTCGTCCACGTACGTCCACGCGCCGTGCGTGCGCGCGAGCTCGGCCAGCCGGTCCAGGGGAAACCGGTCGCCGTCCATGGAAAAGACGCTGTCCACCACGATCATCCGCCGCGCGAACCGCCCCGCGTCCTCGCGCAGCATGCGATGGAGCGCGTCCAGATCGCCGTGCGGAAACACGCGCGCTTCCGCCCGCGACAAGCGGCACCCGTCGATGAGCGACGCGTGGTTCAGCGCGTCGCTGTAGAGGGCGTCGCCGCGGCCGATAAGGGCGGGGATGGCGCCCGTGTTGGCCGCGTAGCCGCTGGGAAACAGCAGCGCGGCGGGTGCCTGCTTGAACGCGGCGATC
>DATING010000919.1:0-5117 GCA_035474555.1 Longimicrobium sp.
TGCCGGCGGCGGACCGGGTGAGCTTCTACGGGTTCGACGTGCAGTTCTCGCGCGTGGCCATGGACGACGTGGTGGGCTACCTGCGCACGACCGATGCGGCGGCGGCGGATTCCGCGGTGGCGTGGTACGCCTGCTACCGCCAGTACCAGGACCAGGTGCCCCAGACGCCTCCCAACTACGGCGCGGCCCCGGCGGCAGAAAAGCAGGCGTGCCGTGCGGGTGTGCAGGCGGCCCACGCGCTGCTGGAGCGGCGCGCGGCCGAGCTGGCGGGCCGCTCCGGCCGCGCGGCGTTCGACGTGGCCCTGCGCACCGCGCGCGTGGTGGTGCAGAACGAGGACCTGCGCACCGACCCCGCGCAGGCCGCGGGCAAGCGCGACCTGTACATGGCGGAGAACGTCGCGTGGATGGCGGAGACCGCGGGCCCCGGCTCGCGCCTGGTGCTGTGGGCGCACAACGCCCACGTGGCGCGCCTGCCGCGGCTGATGGGGTCGTACCTGGCGCAGGAGTTCGGCGACGCGTACGTGGTGGTGGGATTCTCGTTCTTCCGCGGCGGCTTCAACGCGGTGGAGGCGACGCTGCGGCTGGGGCCCCTGCAGGCGCCGGACGCCTGGGGGGGCAGCTACGAGCACGAGTTCAACCGCCAGGGCCACGCACGCTTCTACGTGGACCTGCGGCCGGCCCGCACCGCCGGCGGCCCAATGGCAGCGCGGTGGCTGCTGGGGCCCCGCCTGTTCCGGATGATCGGCGCGGTCTACAGCAATGCCGCGCCCAACGACGTGTACTCGCAACGGGCGCTTGCCCGGGAGTACGACGTGATGATCCACCTGACGGACGTCACGCCCACGCAGCTGCTGCCGTTCCTCTGGGCACCGCCGTCAGGAAGCGCCCTGGACGATCGATGACGAAGCCCCGCCCGGTCACCTGCCGGGCGGGGCTTTCGATTGGGATCCGGGATCGGGATCCGGCTGCATCCATCGCATCCGATCACCCGGAATGGCGCATGGCGGCTCGCGCGTGATGGGATACGCCTGGATGGATGCGTATCGATTGATGGGGCCGATGGATGCGCGCCGATCGATGTGCGCCGATCCGCCGGAGCCGCGCCGGATCAGCGGATGCCGTCCAGCACCGCCCGCCAGTCGTGCGCGATCTGCACCATCGCCCGCCGTGCGCCGGGGGATACGCCGGTCATGTGCAGGAATCCGTGCCCGTGCGCGTCGATGCGCGTCAGCACGACGGGGGAGCCGGCGTGGTGCAGGGTGTCGGCGTACGCCTCGCCCTCGTCGCGAAGCATGTCGAAGCCGGCGGGCACCACGAGCGCCGGCGGCAGCCCCGCGTGGTCCTGCGCGTACAGCGGCGACACGCGCCAGTCGCGCTCCGGGGTGCCGGTGCCGTCCAGGTAGTAGCCCGTGAACGCCGCGCGGTCCGCGTCCGTCACGAAGTAGCCCTCGCCGAACATCTGCTGCGAGGGCCGCGTGTTCTTGCGGTCCGTGACGGGGTAGATGAGCAGCTGCGCGGCGGGCGGACGGTCGCCGCGCGTCTCCAGCGAGATCACGGCGGCCAGGTTGCCCCCCGCGCTGTCTCCGCCCAGGGCCACGCGCGCCGGGTCCGCGCCCAGCTCCGCCGCGTGCGCCTGCGCCCAGCGGAGCGCCGCCCGCGCGTCGTCCAGCGCGGCGGGGAAGGGGTGCTCGGGCGCGAGCCGGTACTCCACCGACAGCACGTGGATGCCGCCCTCCGCGCAGAGAATGCGGCACGCCTCGTCGTGCGTATCCAGGTCGCCGATGGTAAAGCCGCCGCCGTGCAGGTACACCGTCAGCGGCTGCGCATCGGGCCCCGCCGGCGCGTAGTGCCGCACGCGCAGGCGCGCGCCCTCACCGGGGATGCTGAAGTCGCGCACGCCGCCCACCGCCGTCACGGGCCCGCGAAAGACGAGGGACTCGCGGCGGTAGCGCGCGCGGGCGGCCTTGAGGTCGGGCTCGCAGAGCGCGTGGCGGTTGCGGCGCCGGCGCAGCGCGCGGAACAGCTGCACGTGCGGGTCGAGCGTCAGCCCGTCCGCCGTGACGGGCGGCTCGCCGGACAGGCGCACGTTCCAGTGCCCCGGCAGGCGCACCAGCACGCGCGCGGCCATCTGCTCGATGCGCTCGGCGAGGCGGAGGGGACGGTCGGGCATGGGATGGAGCGGTGCGTGGTCTGAAGTGATGTGCCGCGGCGGAGGGTGGCCCTCACCCGGCTCGTTCCTCGCCACCCTCTCCCACAAACTGCGTGGGAGAGGGTATAGACTTCGACGGGCTCATCGTCGCGATGGCGGGTCTCGCCCGCGGGTCGGTTGAAGCCTCGTTCGTGCCGCGCCTCGGCGCGAGACGGGGCTTATCGCTGTCCCAGCGGCGGCTTTAGCCGCTCAGGCTCGATGCCGGCCCTCGTGTCGCCCGCTATTCCCTATTCCCTATTCCCTGTCCCCTGTCCCCTGTCCCCTTTCCCCCGCAGTTCATACTCCCCCGGCTCGAACCGCGCGACGCGCTTGCGGAAGCGCCAGGTAAAGTCCGGCCAGAGCGTGGAGTTGCGGCCCGTGGGGTCCAGGTACCAGCTGCGGCATCCACCCTCCGTCCACACGGTGCCCTCCATCCGCCGGTCCACCCCCGCGATGAACGCCTGCTGCGCCTCCGGCCGCGGCTCCAGCACCTGCAAGCCATGCCGCCCCATGTGCTCCAGCGCGCCGAGCAGGTGCTCGATCTGCGCCTCGATCATGTACACGACCGAGGTGTGGCCCAGCCCCGTGTTGGGGCCCATCAGCAGGAACAGGTTGGGAAATCCCGCCACCGTCGTCCCCAGGTGCGCGGCGGGGCTGCCGGCCCACGTCTCCGAGAGCGTGCGCCCGTCGCGGCCGCGCAGGTGCCGGGCGAGCGGCGGGTCCGTCGGCTGGAACCCCGTGCCGAACAGGATCGCATCCACCGGCCGCTCGGTCCCGTCCCGCGTGACGATGGAACCTGCGCGTACCTCGGCGATCCCGTCCGTCACCACCTCCACGTTCGGCTGCGCCAGGGCGGGGAGGTAGTCGTTGCTCAGCAGCACCCGCTTGCACCCCAGCGTCCAGTCCGGCGTCAGCTTTCGGCGCAGTTCCGGATCGGGGATGGCCTGGCGCAGGTGCCGCAGGGCCACGCGCTGCGCCACCCGCATCGCCCGCGGATTGCGGAACCCCAGGACGAACGCCTCGCGCGCCAGGTAGATGGCCCCGCGGATCATCCGCTGCGCGCCGGGATGGCGGCGAAAGAAGCGGTGCTCGCGGGGACCGTAGCCGTGCTGGTGGCGCGGCAGGATCCACGGCGGCGTTCGCTGGAATACGTGCATCCGCGCCACGAGCGGCTGGATCTCGGGGATGAACTGGATGGCCGACGCGCCCGTGCCGATGACGGCCACGCGCTTGCCCCGCAGGTCGTAGCTGTGGTCCCACTGCGCGGAGTGGAAGGCGCGGCCCTGGAATCCATCCAGCCCCGGCAGGTCGGGGATGACGGGATCGCTCAGCGCGCCCGTGGCCATCACCAGCACCTGCGCGATGACCAGCCCCGCGGAGGTGCGGATGCGCCAGCGCTGCGCATCGTCATTCCACGCGGCCTCCTCGACCTCGTGATGGAAGCGGACGTGCGGCAGGATGCCGAAGTCGCGGGCGCAGCGCTGCAGGTACGCCTGGATCTCCGGCTGCGGGCTGAAGCTGCGCGTCCACTCCGGGTTGGGCGCGAACGAGAACGAATACAGGTGCGACTGCACGTCGCAGGCGCAGCCGGGGTACGTGTTGTCGCGCCACGTGCCGCCCACGTCGCCCGCGCGCTCCAGCACCACGAAGTCGTCCATCCCCCGCTGCTTCAGACGGATGGCCGTGCCCAGCCCTCCGAACCCACTGCCGATGATGGCGATGCGCACCCGCATGCCGGCCGTGTCCTGCATCTGCCGCGCTCCGTCCCGTTGGATGTCCGCGAGGGTTGGCTCCGCCGCCGCACCGGTGCTACGATACATACCGATGTGCATTTGGTACGCGCAAGTACCATTTTGGTTCGGCGGATGACCAGCGCGAGGTAGGATGTGACGGAGCGCGGCGCGAGCAACGACTACCGGCGGCGGCTGATGGACGGCATGGCGGCCGCCGTGGCCGAGCGCGGGTACGCGGACACCACGATCGCGGACATCGTGCGGCACGCGCACGTGTCGCGGCGGACGTTCTACCAGCAGTTCGCCAGCAAGGAGGCGTGCCTGCTGGCGCTGTACGCGGCCGCCAGCGAGCGGGTGATCCGCGCCATCGGCGAGGCCGTGCAGACGAGCGGCGACCGCGAGACGCAGATCGTGCGCGCCACCGAGGCGTACCTGGCGCGGATGGCGGCCCACCCGGTGCTCACCCGCACGCTGTTCCTGGAGATCCTGGCCGCGGGCCCCGCCGGCCTGCAGGTGCGCCGCGAGATGAACGCCCGCTACGCCGACTTCTTTCGCGGCGTGGTGCAGGCGAACGGCGGCCGGCTTTCCCCGGAACTGGCGGTGGCGGCCGTGGGCGGCATCAACGAGCTGATCCTGCAGGCCGTGCTGGACGACCGCATCGACCGCCTGGGCGAGCTCGCCGCCCCCGCCAGCCAGCTGCTGCGCGCCGTGCTGGCCGTGGACGCGGACGGCGCGTGACCGAGCAGGGCTTCGCGGCCGTCCGTCCCATCGCGGCCCGGAGCACCGAGTACTACACCTGCGCGCCGACTTGCCAATGGCCCTGAGCCACGCTGAACCGGACATGCGATCGGAAGGCCCGGCCGCACGCGCGGCCGAGCCTCATGGTCGTAGAACGCCGCCTAACCGCACGGCATCGGACCGTACCGGATTGTCCGCGGAGGCGGACAGCGTGAAGTTGTAGCCGCGAATTCATTCGCTCTGGACGGAACTCCAGGTCATTCCGCCTCAAAACAAAAGAGCCGCCCCGATCTCTCGGGGCGGCTCTCGTCGCTCAGGCGGTCAAGCCCGTGCGGGCGCGGCCTTAGCCGACGCGCGTCACGTTCTCGGAGGCGGGGCCCTTCTGGCCCTGGACCACGTCGAACTCCACCTGCTCACCCTCGGCGAGCGAGCGGTAGCCGTCGCCCTGGATGGCGCTG
>DATING010000920.1:0-3499 GCA_035474555.1 Longimicrobium sp.
TCAGGATGGAGCCGACGTCTTCTGCCGCATCCGCAGCTACATCTCCACCATACGCAAGCAGCACCTCCCGCTCCTGGAGGCTCTCCGCAGCGTTTTCTCCGACGCCCCCATGATGCCCTGCTGAGCTAGTTGGGCAGTTACGCGGCGAATTCATTCGCTCTGCCCACGCTTCGCGACGCGACCGATCTCCATCCGGCCGCGTTGCACCGCCCGCAAACGATGAGGGGCACGGATCATCCTCGATCCGTGCCCCTCGTCGATCTGCCATCTGCCGTCTCTGCCGACTGCCGGCCATTCCATCGCCCCGCTGTCCATCCGCCGAATCCGCCGTATCCACCAAAAACCGGTCGGCGGCGCGTCGATCAGCCGGCGGTGATGTTGAAGCCGGCGTCCACGTACATCGTCTCGCCCGTCATGCCGCTGGAGAGGTCGGATGCGAGGAACAGGCACGCGCGGCCCACCTCCTCCGTCTCCACCGTGCGCTTCAGGGGCGAGCGCTCGGCCGTGATCTTCATCAGGTCGCGGAAGTGCGCCACGCCGCGCGCCGCCAGCGTGTTGATGGCACCGGCGGAGATGGTGTTCACGCGGATGTTCTTGGGGCCCAGATCCACGGCCAGGTAGCGCACCGACGCCTCCAGCGACGCCTTGGCCACGCCCATCACGTTGTAGCCGGGCACGGCCTTCTGCGAGCCGTAGTAGGTCATGCAGACGATGCTGCCGCCCTCCGCCATCAGCGGGGCGGCGGCGCGGGAAAGCGCCACCAGCGAGTACGCGCTGATGTCGTGCGCCGTCAGGAAGTCCTCGCGCTGCGTCTCCAGGAACGAGTTGGCCATGGCCGTCTTGGGCGCAAAGGCCACCGAGTGCAGCACGAAGTCCAGCCGGCCCCACTTCTCGCGCAACGCGTCGAACACGGACGCGATCTGCGCGTCGTCGCGCACGTCCAGATCGTACAGCGGCACCTCCTCGCCCAGGTTGGCGACGGTGCGGGCCACGCGGTCGCGCATGATCTCGCCCTGGTACGTAAAGGCGAGGTCCATCCCCGACGCGCGCAGCACCTCGGCGCACCCCCAGGCGATGGAGTTCTGGTTCGCGACCCCGACGATCAGGCCCTTCTTCCCCGCCAACAGACCGGCGAGCGGCGAGTTCTCGGACATGGCTTCCGTTCGTGATGTATGTTGATGGCGGTACTGCACCAACCTCATGTACGGCTTCGACTTCCCTGCACGATCCGGGCGTGGGGTCAAGCGTCCCCGGGGGATGACGATCGTCCCCACGGATGCATCTCGCCGGCAGCGAAGCGCCCCCCTCCCCGACCCTCCCCCGCAAACTGCGCGGGGGAGGGAGAAAAACCCCTCTTCGCACGCACCAAACTGTCATTCCGAGGGAGGCGCCTCGCGGCGCCGTCCCGCTCACGCAGCGACGTGCGCCGATCGAGGAATGTGGACTCCGCCCCCGCGCGTGCTCCGCAGCGTCCGCGGGGACTCGCCCGCGCTACTCCCGGCCGCGGGCGACGAGTGCCGCGCGCGCATCCATCCGTCGATCCGGCGCGGGCAGTGACGCGGGCGCACTCGGACGCATGACGCGGCGGTCCGCCGGCGGCGTGGCGACGGGCCGGCGCGGATTCGCGGGCGGCGCCGGCGCTGGATCCGCTTCGTCCGCATCCGCCGCGGCCGAATCCGCGGCGGCCGTATCCGACTGGGCCGGGGCGGCGCGCGGCGGGGCGGGCCGGGGCGTGCGCAGCGGCACCTCGCCGCCGCCCACCAGGCCGTTCACGTTCCGCACGTTGTTCACGCGCACCGTGTAGATGGTATCCGGCAGCAGTTCCGACCCGGGCCGGACGAACAGCGCCTGGAACGGCAGCGGACCGGTCGGAGCCGTCGTATCCGCCCCCGCCGTGTCGCGCGCGGCGGGCTGCTGCCCGGCCGCGGGACGCTGTCCGGCGGCAGGACGCTGGCCGGCCGTATCCGCGGCCGCGGCACCCGTGTCGCGCGCGGCGGCCGGCGGCGGGCCGATGCGCACCTCCGCGATGGCCACCGCCCCCCCCGGCCCGACGACGGACACCTGCTCGGGCGCCACGGTCTGGTCGGGGTCCAGGTAGTCGTCGAAGCGGATCTCGATCCACCCCTCCGTCATGCGCGCCGAGCCCGCCACGGGCGCCGTGGTGTCGTTGGGGAGCAGGGCGAAGTCCGCGGACGGCGCCTGCCCCGCCACCAGCGTCAGGGCCGCCGTGTCGCGCTGCTCGAACGCATCCACCCGGAAGTTGCGGTTGGCGTCGCGGTAGGCGATCACCCGGTACTCGCCCTCCGGCACCTGGCTGAACGCGTAGCGCCCGGCGCTGTCGCTGACGGTGCTGTACAGCAGCGAATCGCCCAGGCGCAGGGCATCCACCCGCGCCTGCAGCGACGGCGTGCCCGTGATGCGGTCGCGGACGACGCCCGTGGCCCGCGTGTCCGGGATGGCCGGCCCCGTGCTGAACACGAGCCGGCTGGGCGTGCGGACGATGTTGCCGAAGCGGTCCTTGAGCCCCGGCGCCACCTCCACCTGGTAGATGGTCCCCGGCTGCCACCCGCGCCGGGGCTGCACGCGGATCTCGTCACCTTCCTTGTCCACCGCCACGGCGCCGCGGCGCGGGCTCAGCGTCACCGCCTCGTCCACGCCCTCCTCTGACAATCCCTCGTCGAAGACGAAGATGGCCGGCCCCGTCCACCCGGGGATCACCGCGTTGGTGTCCGGGCGCGTGGCGACCAGGGCGGGCGCGATGGAGTCCACCGGCCCGCCCGTGGGCGCCTCGATGTGCGCGCAGGCCGCCGCGAGCAGCACGGCGGCCCCCGCGCCCATCCAGCGGATCACGCGTCTCACGCCGCGCCCTCCAGCGCCGCCAGCTTGTCCGCCAGCTTGCCGCGCTGCTCGCGGAACGAGACCAGCTTGTCGCGTTCGTACGCCACCACGTTCTCCGGGGCGCGCGCCACGAACGACTCGTTGGAGAGCTTCTTTTCCCCGCCCGCGATCTGCCCGTCGATGCGGCCGATCTCCTCGCGCAGCCGGGCCCGCTCGCGGTCCAGGTCGATGACGCCCGCCAGGGGGATGAACACCTCCGTCCCCGAGCGCAGCACCGCGCTGGCGCCGATCTCCCCGTTGGCCCCGCCGAAGGTCAGCTCCTCCACCCGCGCCAGGTCGCGGAGGGCGCGGCGGCTGGCTTCCATCATCGCCACGGCCTCGTCGCTCCCCGCGATGCGGACGGGCACGCGCGCCGCGGGCTGGATGCCGTACTCCGAGCGGATCCCCCGCACGGCGCCGATCACCGCCTGCAGCTCCTCGATCCCCCGCTCGGCCGCCTCGTCCGTCCACTCCGCGCGGGGCTCGGGCCAGCGCGCCACGATCAGCGCCTCGCCCGCGTCCGCCGCGCGGGGCAGCTTTTGCCACACCGTCTCGGTGATGAACGGCATGATCGGGTGCAGCAGCCGGAGCGCCGTGTCCAGCGCCTCGGCCAGGGTGGCCT
>DATING010000921.1:0-2027 GCA_035474555.1 Longimicrobium sp.
CCGTTCCTCGCCCGTGCCGTCAAAAGCGGGTCAGGCGCGCGCGGTGGGGCCGGGAGCGAAGTCGGGAGCGAGCGGCGCCGTCGGCAGAAAGCGGTGGGGGCCGGGTAGCGAAGTCGGGAGCGAGCGGCGCGGTCGGCAGAAAGCGGTGAGGGCCGGGCGCGGATTGGGAGCGCGCGGCAAGGTCGGCAGGCGGCGGCGGGGTCGGGAGCGAGCGGGGGCGAACCGGGATGCCGAGAGCGGGTCAGGAGCGCGCGGCGGGGCCGGGAGCGAATGAATTCGCGGCTACAACATCACACTGTCGGCCTCCGCCGACACCGCGCGACGGGCTGCATGCGAGGGAGCGGACTCCGCTCGCAATCCAGCCGCGCGCGACGGGACCGAGTATCCATCCACGGCCTTCCTACCAAGGGCCGCCTTTCCTACCAAGGGCCGCCTTTTACGGATCGCGATCAGGTGGATGTGTGCTTCGGCGGATTGACGCGCCGTACTGCGGATATCCTGCCCCTGCAAAAATTTCGATGGCCGTCCCCTCGCCGGCAGCAGCGGATCTACCAAGGATCTCTGCCCTCCTGCACGACTCGGCCGATTCGTGTCCGGCCGTCGCGTCACATCGCCCTCGCACGTACGGCCCTTGGAAAAGCCTGCCTCACTGGATGATTGCCATCGTGACGTCCGATCGCGGACCGGTGGAAAAGGCGGCGAGCGGCAAGGTGCATCAGGCCCTTGGTAGACCGGTTGCTGCCGGCGAGGGGACGGCCATCCGCGTTTTTTCGAAGAGGCAGGATCGCTGCGACAGGGGCGGATGCGTGGCCTGGTACATCATCCACACGATCGCGATCAGTAAGACGGTGCCCGCGCCGGAAAACCGGATGACGCGCGGGATGGCGCACGGTGGACCCCACCTCGGCGGACGAATGACGGCGGAGGCGGGGTGAAAGCCGCGTTGGCGACGAGAGGTGGCGCGGCGGAACGGGCGTCGGGCACGGGCGGGGAGATCCTTCGGTCGGCGCCATAGATCCAGATACGGGACAGGATCGGCGGCGCCTCCCTCAGGACAACAATGGGGGTTGATGCTGACACCGGCGGAGCCGGGGGATGAGAAGCGGGGCGGCGGACCTGGTGTCCGCCGCCCCGCAATCGATCCGCCGTCCAGGCCGAGGCTACATCAGCCGGCCGCGGATGGCCTGCGCCTGCTGGAGGTGCGTGGCGACCGACGCGCGGGTGGCGCGCATGATCCCCATTACCTCGTCGCTCACGCCGCCCCCGGCGATCATCCGGTCCAGGTTGGTGAGCGCGTACTGGTGCGCCGCAATCTGCGCATCCATGTAGGTCTTGTCGAACGGCGCGCCCGTGATGCCCTGCAGCACGGCCAGGTTGCGCGCGTTGGCCTCCACCACGGGACGGCTCACGCGGTGCTCGCGGAGCCCCGCCTCCACCGCCGCCACCAGCTCCGGGCTCAGCGTAGCCATGCCGGGCATGGCGCCGTTGGCCTGGGCCGCCGCGCCCTCGCGGGTCTGCTGTGCCGCGGCCATGTTGCCGTGCCCCGCGTGCGTGCCGCCCGTCTGCGTGTTCTCCGTCTGCACCTGGCCGTTGCCGGCGCCGTACGCGGGGGGAAGCTCACCCACCCCGGCGCCGTCGCTCGCGCGCGCCGTGCTGGTGGCCTTCTGCCCCTCGGGGACGCTGCCGCCGCTGGCGTTGCCGCCGTTGCCCGGGCCATACGCCGGCGGCAGGGGGCCCTGCCCCGCCGCGCGGAACTGCTCCATGGACATCCCCTCGCCCAGGATGCCCTGGTTCTCCTGCCCCATCCGCGCCTCGCGGCCGTGCAGCGCGTTGCCGTGCTCGGCGATCATCATGGAGGCATACTGGTGCACCTCGGGGTTGGTGGCCCGCTGGTGCGCCAGCATGGACTGCTGGATCTCGCCCAGGTCCACGGCGCTGATGAACGCGTGCACGGCCTTGTTGTTCTCGCGCGTCTGTGCGTCCGCCGCGGCCGGCAGCACGGCCAGCGCCGCCGCGACCACGGCCAT
>DATING010000922.1:0-3798 GCA_035474555.1 Longimicrobium sp.
ACCTCCATCAACTCACGGACGCCGACGCCCGCAGCGAAGCCGAGCGCCTCGCCCAACTGCGCCAGCCCGCGCATCGTTACCTTGCCCTATTCTGGCAGGCCATCGGCGACCTCGATCAAGCGAAGCACCACGCCCTTGCCGCCTTCAATTGGGCCTGGGGCGACGGCGAGCCGTATGTGGAGCGCCATGAATTCACCAAGACCATCGAGTTGCTGAACGAGCTTGGTGTTCCGGTCCCGAATCTCCCGCCTCACGATCCCGCCGAGGACGAACCTTTCCCGTGGGAGGCTGACGTTCGCGCCGCCATCGAAAAGCTCCGTGCTGAGAAAAAGGGCAAGAAGAAAAAGCGTGATTAGAATTAGAAGCAACCTTAGTCACGGCTTAACAATCGGCTGCAGGGGATGAGTGGCCTTGCATGCTTGCGGGGGGAAAGTCTTGCGCGCCAGCCCCGCACCCTGACCCTTGCGGCGTTATACGTCCGGCCCCCGCCGCCTGTGAAGGCAGCGGGGGCCGGTGTGCATCCATCATCCGCACGAACGGACGACGCCGATTACGCCGATTCGGCGCGCTCGCTCAGGACGGTGACCTGGTTGTCGGCCACCTGCAGAAAGCCGCCCGACACCGTGTAGCGCGACTCCTGCCCCCCGCTGGTGATGCGCAGGCTTCCCTCGCCCAGCAGCGCCATGAGCGGCGCGTGGCCGCGCAGGATGCCCAGCGAGCCGTTCAGGGCCGGCGCGATCACCTGGTCGGCCGTGCCCTCGAACACCGTGCGCTCGGGCGAGAGCACCACCACGTGCAGGGCGCCGGCGCCCGTGCCCGCCGCCGGGGCCGCCATCAGCCGCCCGCCTCGAGCTTGCGGGCCTTCTCCAGCGCGCCCTCGATGCCGCCCACCATGTAGAACGCCTGCTCCGGCAGGTGGTCGAACTCGCCGGCCACCACCCGCTCGAACGACTCGATGGTCTCCGACAGCTTCACGTACTCGCCCGGCGTGCCCGTGAACTGCTCGGCCACGTGGAACGGCTGCGAAAGGAAGCGCTGCAGGCGGCGGGCGCGGCCCACCGTGACCTTGTCCTCTTCCGACAGCTCGTCCATGCCCAGGATCGCGATGATCTCCTGCAGCTCCTTGTAGCGCTGCAGGATGCGCTGCACGGCCGTGGTCACGTTGTAGTGGCGCTCGCCGATGAACTGCGGGTCCACGATGCGGCTGGTGGAGTCCAGCGGGTCCACGGCCGGGTAGATGCCGATTTCCGTGAGCGCGCGGCTGAGCACCGTGGTGGCGTCCAGGTGCGCGAACGCCGTGGCCGGCGCCGGGTCCGTGAGGTCGTCCGCGGGCACGTAGATGGCCTGCACCGACGTGATGGAGCCGTCACGGGTGGAGGTGATGCGCTCCTGCAGGCCGCCCATCTCCGTGGCCAGCGTGGGCTGGTAGCCCACCGCCGACGGCATGCGGCCCAGCAGCGCGGACACCTCGGAGCCGGCCTGGGTGAAGCGGAAGATGTTGTCCACGAAGAACAGCACGTCCTGCTTTTCCACGTCGCGGAAGTACTCCGCCACCGTCAGCCCGGCCAGGGCCACGCGCAGGCGGGCGCCCGGCGGCTCGTTCATCTGCCCGTACACCAGGGCCACGGACGACTCGGGAAGGTTGTCGTCCTTGATGAGCCCCGCCTCGCGGAACTCCAGCCACAGGTCGGTGCCCTCGCGGGTGCGCTCGCCTACGCCGGCGAACACCGAGCGGCCGCCGTGCCCCATGGCGATGTTGTGGATGAGCTCCTGGATGACCACCGTCTTGCCCACGCCCGCGCCGCCGAAGAGGCCGATCTTGCCACCCTTCACGTACGGGGTGAGCAGGTCGATGACCTTGATGCCCGTCTCCAGCACCTCGGTGGTGCTCTCCAGGTTCACGAACTGGGGCGCGTCGCGGTGAATGGGCCAGCGCTCCATGGAGGCGGGGATGTCGCCCCGCTCGTCCACCGGCTCGCCCAGCACGTTGGTGATGCGGCCCAGCGCCGCGGCGCCCACGGGCACGCTGATGAAGGCGCCCGTGTCGGTGATCTCCATGCCGCGCACCACGCCGTCGGTGGGCTGCATGGACACCGCGCGCACCTGGTTGCGGCCAATGTGCTGCTGCACCTCCAGCGTCACCTTGAGCGCGGGGCGCCCCTCGGTGGCCGGCTGGTCGATGACCAGGGCGTTGTAGATCTCGGGAAGCATTCCCGAGAACTCCGCGTCGATGACGGGTCCGATGACCTGCACCACGCGGCCCACGTTGAGGGTGCCCACGGGCACGGTGGCCCGCTCGGGGGCAATGGCTGCCATGTATCGTTCTCCTTGGTCGTGGATCGCGTGTTATTCCAGCGCCGCCGCACCGCCGACGATCTCGGCGATTTCCTGCGTGATGGCCGCCTGGCGGATGCGGTTGTACGTGCGGGTCAGGTCCTCGAGCAGGTCGCCCGCGTTGTCCGTGGCGTTCTTCATGGCCGTGCGCCGCGCGCCGTGCTCCGCCGCGCTCGTCTCCACCAGCGCGCGGTACACGCTGTTGCGCACGTACAGGGGAAGGATGCGGCCCAGGATCTCGTCCGCGCCCGGCTCCAGGATGTAGTCCGCGTCGCCCGTGTCGCTGCCCTCGGGCGGGACGACGGGGAGCAGGTTCATCGTGGTGGGCGGCGTGCTGAGCGCCGAGTTGAACTTGGCGTACACCACGTACACCGCGTCCAGATCCCCGTCGATGAACCGCTGGGTGAGCGCGTCCACCAGCCGTTCCGCGTCGGCGGCGCCCGGCTTGTCGCCGATGTCGCTCACGGCCGTGTGCAGCTGCTCGCCCGCAAAGCGAAAGAACTGGATGCCCTTCTTGCCCGTGGCGTGCAGCTCGGCCTGGGCGCCCTCGGCCCGCAGGCGCTGCAGCAGGGAGCGCGCCTCGCGGATGAGGTTGGCGTTGAAGGCGCCGGCCAGGCCGCGGTTGCTGGTAATGAGCAGCACGGCCGCGTTGCGCACGGTGCCCGGCTGGCGCAGCAGCGGGTAGCGCGCCGCCAGCTCCGGCGTGAGCAGCCGGCCGATGACGTCGGCCAGCCGCTGGGCGTACGGGCGCGCGGCCTCCACCCGGTCCTGCGCGCGCTTGAGCTTGGACGTGGAGACCATCTCCATCGTCCGCGTGATCTTGCGCGTGTTCTGGACCGAGCGGATGCGGCCCTTTAGTTCTCTGGCTTTGGCCATGATATCGCTTCGCTAGAAAGTGCCTAGTGCCAAGTCCCTAGTGCCGAGCGTCCGGGCGAAATCCCTGGGCACTCGGCACTTGGCACTAGGTACTGCTGTTCCTCAGTACGACTGCCGCGCGCCCTGCGCGTTGGTCTCCGGCTTGGACGACATCCGCAGCTGCTCCTCCGACATCCGCCGGTTGGCGTCCGTCTCGTGCAGGATGGGGCTCTGGTGGTAGTCGTCCGTGCCCACCGGCGAGTGCGGGTCGGCGAACAGCTCGGCGTAGCGCTCGATGGCCGCCTTGAGCGCCGTCTCGTTGTCGCCCGCCAGCGTCTTGCTGGTGCGGATGGCGTCCAGCACCTGCGGGTGCTGCGTGCGCAGGTACACGTGGAAGTCGCGCTCCCACGCCTTGACCTGCGGCAGGTCCACGTTGTCCAGGTAGCCGTTGGTGAGCGCGTAGATGATCGCCACCTGGTGCTCCACCGGCGCCGGCGCGTACTGCCCCTGCTTGAGCACCTCGACGGAGCGCGCGCCGCGCGCCAGCTGGCGCTGCGTCACCGCGTCCAGCTCGCTGCCGAAGGCGGCGAACGCCTCGAGCTCGCGGTA
>DATING010000923.1:0-2114 GCA_035474555.1 Longimicrobium sp.
CTCGTCCACCCTCTCCCACAAACTGCGTGGGAGAGGGTATACACCCCGGGCCGTGCACGAAGGCGGGGATTCGTCAGCGCGAAGTTCTCCCCTCTCCGCGCGCAGTTTGCGCGGGGAGGGGCCGGGGGAGGGGCACGCCGCGAAGTGGCGGCCGTTGCCGTGGTGTCCGCGGAGGCGGCCCGCGCCTGGAGCGGCATCACTGCCATCGCACGATTCCGCGACGCTCCCGCAAAGCGAACCGGGCCCGCGGAGGATCACTCCCCCGCGGGCCCGGCTGCGTGCGTCCGGCGAATCGATCAGCCGACGACGAACATCACGCCGCGCAGGCGCTTGGGATGCCCGTCCATGGCGGGCACCACGCGCACCACGTCGCGCAGCCGCACGATGCGCCCGTCCGCCGCCAGGGCGCGGTACTCGAAGGCGTGGTCGCGGTCGCACGCCGTCTCGCTGACGCAGAAGTTCAGCGCCTCTTCCGCGTCCTGCTGGTGCACCACCTTGGTGGCCCAGAACGTCGTATCGTCGATCCAGTTCTGCGTGGGGTAGCCCAGCGCCGTCACGGCAGACGGGCTCACGTACGAGAACGCGAACGTGGTCGCGTCGCACTCCCACAGGATGGCGTCGGGGGGAAGCAGCGCGTCGGCGCGTCGGTTGAGCGTCTCCATGCTGTCCGCGTTCTCGCCGAACACCTCGTCGGCCAGCTCCTGGTGGCTCAGCGTCGTATCCATCATCGTCATTGGACGAATCTCCGAAAAAGTAGGGTAGGTCGGGTACCGCACCGCGGCCCCGGCGATGGCAAATACCGTGTCCGCGCCGCCGGAGTTTCAACGGTTTCGCCCGCCCTGAAGACGCGGACGCCGCGCATATTCCCAATTCGTTCGCGTGCAGCAGCTTACGTTTGGCGCCCCGAAACCTTAGCTTGGGGCTCCTCGTAGTCTCCCAGGCACGGACGCCCAGCCGGGAAGCGTTCGTGTGGGGCACCGGTGGACCACCACCGTGGCGCCTCCTCCCCAGATCCCGGCATCCAACGCAGGAGCACACACACAACATGGACACCCTGAAGATGCCCCTCGGCAAGCGCGGCAGGCCCTCGTCGGACGGCCCGGGCCGCGTGATGCGCGGCATCGGGAACAAGTGGGCGTGGATCGTCGCGGCGGTGGCGCTGGTGGTCGCGGTGCGCAGCATGGCCGTGTACGTGGCGCCGGGCAACGTGGGCATCGTCATCCACAAGCTGGGCGGCGGCGTGGACCCCAAGCCCAAGGGCCCGGGGCTGCACTTTCGCAACCCGCTCACGACGGGGATCGAAGAGTATCCCACGTACATGCAGACGCTGGTGCTCACGCGCGGCGAGACGAGCGGCTCCACGACCAACGACGAGATCAACGTCAACAGCGTGGAAGGCCAGCCGGTGTCGCTGGACGTGTCGCTCTCGTTCGAGCTGGAGGCGGCGCGGGTGCCCACGCTGTACAGCACGTTCCGCACGGACATCCAGTCCATCCAGCACGGCTTCGTGCGGCAGACCATCCGGCAGGCGCTGCAGGAGGTGGTGGGCGGGCAGGAGATCGCGGCCATCCTGGGCCCCAAGAAGGCCGAGGTGGTGAACCGCGCGCAGACGCTGCTCAGCACCCGGCTTGCGCCCTACGGGTTCGTCGTCAAGCAGTTCACGGTGAACGAGATCCGTGCGCCGCAGGGGGTGATGGAGGCCATCGGCGCCAAGAACGTGATGCAGCAGCAGGCGCTCATGGCGCAGAACGAGCTGCAGAAGAACATGTACCAGGCGCAGGGCGACAGCATCAAGGCGGCGGGCCGGGCCATGGCCATCCTGGCCGAGGCACGCGCGCAGGCCGAGGCCAACCAGCTGCTGTCGCAGAGCATCACGCAGACGCTGGTGCAGTACGAGATGACCAAGCGGTGGGATGGCAAGATGCCCCAGGTGAGCGGCAGCGCCATCCCCATGATCCAGCTCCCCGGCCAGCAGTAAGGCGCCGGGTTGGGATGCGGATCGAGGCCCCCGGGGAGCAGCTGCCTCCCCGGGGGCCTCGGCGTTTGCGTGGATGGCGACGTCGGCAGACTGCGGGTGTGGGCGTGCCCCTGCGCTGCGCTCCGGGTCGGGCTGC